>NZ_JAKSXU010000141.1:0-102881 GCF_022829325.1 Methylobacterium sp. J-092
GGATCGCCGGCCGGGGTCGCGACCGCCGCGAGGCTGGTCTGCCGCAGGTCCCGACGCCCCGGCAGGCGGACGAGCGCCGCGAACGGGTTGAAGCGTTCCGCCTCGGCAGCCGTCACCCGCAGGGCGAGGTAGCGGTCGCCCGCGAGGGGAACCGGGAACGGCGCCCAGGTGGCGCGGATGCCGTGGCCGTGCGTCCGCAGGGCGGCCAGCACCCGCGGCTTGATGCAGTCGAGATGGATGTGGAGCTGGTCCTGGCTTCGGCCCCGGGCCGAGTTCACCGCGAGGCCGACCTCCTCCACCGGCACGCGGCCCTTCAGCGGGGCGGATGCGAAGCGCCGGGCCGCGAGGGCGGCGCGCCAGTAGGCGATCCCCCGCGCCCCGCGCAGCACCGGCGCCTCGAGCCCGGCGACCGTGTCCGTCGGCATCACGACGACGTGGGTCGGCTCGCCCGGCGCGCGCAGCACCGCCGTCCCAGGCCGGTCCTTGTCGCCGAGATCGACGTCGAGGCAGGGAAAGGTCCGGTCGGCGAGCCTCTTGGCGAGGACGCAGGTCTTGAGCGCCGCCCAGAGCACGTCCCGGCTCGGATCGCCGGCGGCGCGGGCGGCCGCCGGAAGCGCGGCGAGAACGATCGCGGTCGGCACGATCCAGCGCATGACGTCCCTCCCGGATCCCCGACGCGCCGTCCGCCCGAGGCGGCCGCGATCACCCCCGCCGCGTCGCATCGGCGATCGCGCCTTGCAGCACGGCTTTCGAGCACCCTGCGGGCATGAAAAAACCCGCCACGTCGAGACTGGGCGGGTTGAAGAAATGGTAGCGGGAGAGGGACTCGAACCCCCGACACGAGGATTATGATTCCTCTGCTCTAACCAGCTGAGCTACCCCGCCCCAGCCCGCGGCCGTCTGCTCGGGCAGGCGGCCGGTTCGGAGATCGGCGGTATAGGGAACGGCGGCTTGCGGTGTCAACGCCCTGTTTCGGGATGGAGCCCGGGTTTTTTCGGGACCGGTTTGCGTCGCTTCCGCCGGGCCGCAACGGATCGGGCCGGGGCGGCTTATCGCACTGCGTGTCGTTCGAATGCCGGAACCCAGCGAGGGCCGTTTCCTTGTCAGACCTCCCATCCCAAGCGGCGCGGCCCTCCCGCCGCCATGCCGACCTCGGCGGCGACTTCTTCGACGTGGTCGAGGCCGCGCGCTTTCCCGAGACCATCCTGCGCGTCCGCAACCAGCCCTGGGCCGCGCGCGTCGGCCTCGACGGGCTGTCGGACGCCGAGTGGATCGCGCGGTTCGGCCGGTTCGAGCCCCTGCCCGGCTCGTTCCCGGCGCCGCTGGCCCTGCGCTATCACGGCCATCAGTTCCGCTCGTACAACCCCGATCTCGGCGACGGGCGTGGCTTCCTCTTTGCGCAGCTGCACGACCTGCGCGACGGGCGCCTGCTCGATCTCGCCACCAAGGGCAGCGGCACGACGCCGTGGTCGCGGGCCGGCGACGGGCGCCTGACCTTGAAGGGGGGCGTGCGCGAGGTGCTGGCCACCGCGCTCCTCGAAGCGCAGGGCGTGAACACCTCCAAGAGCTTCAGCCTGATCGAGACCGGCGAGGCTTTGGAGCGCGGCGACGAGCCCTCCCCCACCCGCTCGGCCGTGCTGGTGCGCCTGAGCCACGGCCACATCCGCATCGGCAGCTTCCAGCGCTTCCTGGCGCTCGACGAGCCGGGCAACGTCGCGCGGCTGCTCGATCACACGATCACCACCCACATGCCCGATCTCTGGCGCGAGTCGGTGGCCGAGCGGGCCGTCGCGTTCCTCGCCGAGGTCACGCGGCGGGTCGCGCGGATGGGCGCGCAATGGGCGGCGGCCGGCTTCGTCCACGGCGTGCTCAACACCGACAACATCAACGTCACCGGCGAGAGCTTCGATTACGGCCCGTGGCGCTGGCTGCCGGCCTACGACCCGAACTTCACCGCGGCCTACTTCGACACGCAAGGGCTCTACAGCTTCGGCCGGCAGCCGGAGGCGCTGTACTGGAACCTCGCCCGGCTGGCGGATTGCTTGCTGACGCTGGCGCCGCAGGCGGATCTCGAAGCCGTCCTCAGGGGCTTCGGCCCGGCCCTGCAGGAGGGGTTCGCGGACGCGTTGCTCGCGCGGCTCGGACTCGCCAAGGCGGGCCAAGACGAGACCGATCGCCTGGTCGGGGCGTTCTGGCGCTTCCTGGCCGAGAGCGGCGCCCCGTTCGAGCAGACGTTCTTCGACTGGTACGGCGGGACGGCCAGCGCGGACCGTGCCGCGGCGAGCCCGTCCGCCGCGCTCTATGCCGGCGAGAGCTTCGCGCCGGTGCGCGCGGCCCTGCAGGGCATGGCGCCGGCCGCCGGGGCGAACCTCGCCCACCCCTACTTCGCGCAGACGCGGCCGTGCACGCTGCTGATCGACGAGGTCGAGGCGCTCTGGGCGCCGATCGCGTCGTCCGACGACTGGTCGGTGCTCTCGGACAAGCTCGCGGCGATCGCGCACATGGCGGAGGCCTACGGCACCGCGCCGCTGCCCGTCGGATAGGGGCTCAGCGCTCCTCCTCCTCGCGCCGGCGCGCCTCGGCATGCCCGGCGCGGATGCCGAGGTCGACCATCACGCGGGTGATGCGCAGGCCGAGCCAGAACAGCAGGGCGCAGACGGCGACCGCGGCAGCGATCTTGAGTGGGCTCACGGGCGAAGGTCTCGCGACGGTGGACGATGCGTCCGAGTTAGGGCAGAGGCACGGCGGTGCGCGAGACCTTTCACATCGAAGTCCTCGGCCCCGAGCCGGGCGACGTCCAGACGCGGATCTCGGTGCGCAGCGCCGGGCTCGAGGGCGCGCAGGAACGCGCCTTGCGCCTGTTCGCCCGCGCCCGCGTCCCGCAGCGTTCGGGCGGGCCGGCGGAGGCGGTGCGGGTGATCGACGGCGCCGGGCGCGAGGTGTTCTTCCGCAGCCGCTTCGACGAGCCGGGCTGAGGCCATGCGCAAGGCTCTCGTCGTCCTGGCGCTGCTGGTGCTGGTCCCGGCCCTGTTCGTGCGCAGCTACAGCTTGCCGCCGGCCCCCGACCGGCGCGGCGGCACCACGATCCAGCTGACGCTGCCGAACCGGCCGCTGTTCGGCAGCCCGCGGGCCGACTGCGTCGGCGCGCCCGAGGACGATCCCGTGATCGCCTGCCTGATCGCCTCGGTGAACCGATCGCGGACCGAGGGCGTCGTGCTGCTGTCGCTGCCGTTCTCGCCGACCGCCTACGGCTTGTCCGAGCGGGTCGCGCTCCTCGGCCGGGACGAGGCCGCCGGCAAGGCGCAGCTCGCCCGGATCGCGCGGTTCGGCTGGTAGAGGCGGACCGACCCGGGCTTCCCCATCATGTGGGCGTGATCATTTGGGCTTAGTCATTTGGGCTTGGCCGGCGCGGCCGGCTCCAAGGCGGGCTTGGGCTTGCGCGCCTCCTGCAGGTCCTCGGCCTTCTCCTCGTCGGTGTCGCCCTTCTCGATCGTCTTTTCCGGGTCGGCGGCCAGGGTCTTCACGATCTCCAGAACGCGCTCGCACTCGGTGACGTAGGAATAGGTTTCGAGCACGATCGCCGCGTCGCGCAGCGTGCGCAGGTCGCGCACCGTCTGCTTGTTGGCGGCTTCCTGCAGCTCGCTCTTCCGGGCGATCGTCTCCTCGATCTTGGCGCCCTTCACGTCGCAGGCGGCTTCGACCGGCGTGGCGAGGCCGGCGGCGAGCATCAGGAGGGCGGCGTGAGCGAGGCGCATGCGTCAGGTTTCCGGGCGTCGTGCGTCGAGGGATCGGGATCAGGCGTGGTGGGCGTGGCTGCGCAGGATGTCGTTCGTGAGCGCGACCAGCTGGCTCGGTCGATAGGGTTTCGGCACGAAGATCGATTCGGGGACGGCCTCGCCCTGCGAGAGGCAGGCGCGGCCGCCGGAGGTGTAGACCACCGGGAGCGAGGGGCAATGCGCCCGGGCGGCCCGCGCCAGCGTGATCCCGTTCGTGTTGCGGGCGAGATCGATATCGGTGAAGAGCAGATCGACGGTCTCCCGGGTGAGGATCGCCTCGGCTTCCCAGGCATCCGCGGCGGTCAGGACGCGGTAGCCCTCGTCGAGCAGCGCCTCCGCCGCCAGTTCGCAGACGAACGGCTCGTCCTCCACCACCAGGACGGTGGTGGGCGCGCGGTCGAGGTAGCTCGGCAGGCCGATGGCGGCGCAGGCGAAGGACATCATGACGCAACTCCAACTCACCCGGCGCGGAACGAAGGTCCCGCAGCCGGATCGCAAGACCAACGGGGCCCTGTGCTCCGGCGTTCGCCGTGATTGCATCGAATTGCCGAGGTTTGGTGAGCGAAGCCTTAACCCTGCCCGCCCGCCCCTGGACGAGGCGCTGGGAATGGTTAACCGAGTGTTGACGGAACGCGCACCGGATCGGGTTTCGTGAGCCGGTCCTGGCAGCTCGGCACCGGCCTCGTGCTGACGGCGCTCGCTGGATACGTCGACGCCCTCGGCTTCGTTCGCCTCGGCGGCCTCTACACCTCGTTCATGAGCGGCAACACCACGCAGCTCTCGGTCTTCCTCGGGCACGCCGACTTCGCGCACGTGGTGCTGCCGGCGGTCCTGATCGGCGGGTTCCTCGCCGGCGCGGTCCTCGGCAGCGGGTTGTCGATCCTAGTCCCCTTCCCCTGGGCGACGCCGGCGGTGCTCGGCTACGAGGCCTTGCTGATCCTGGCCGCCCTCGGCGTCGGCCTCGCGATCCCGGAGCTCGGCATCGCCTCGTTCTTCATGGCGGTGGCGATGGGCTCGCAGAACGCCGTGCTGGCGCAGGTGAAGGGGTTTCGCGCCGGCACCACCTTCGTCACCGGAGCGCTGTTCAGCCTCGGGCACAAGATCGCGCAGGCGCTCACCCGCACCGGGCCGCCCTTCGGCTGGGTCGGGGACGGGGCGGTCTGGGCCGCCCTCCTGGTCGGCGCCCTCGCCGGCGCCGTGGCCTATGCCCGCCTCGACCTCTATGCCCTGGTGATCCCGGCGGCGATATCGGGCGTTCTCGCCCTGGTCGCCGCGATCTTCGCGCTCCGCCACCGCGCGATGATGCCCGAGCCGCCCGCCGCCTGATCCCGTTCCGCACCCGTCCTGTCCGCCTTCGTTCCGATCGAGTCGCCCGATGAGCAACACCTCGCTGACCACCCACGTCGCGCCGATCGAGGCGGGCGCCCACGTCGTCGCCGCGCACTTCGTGAAGGACGCGCTGCTGCTGGCGCTCGGCGACGGCACGATCGTCCTGAGCCGCGACGGCACCTCGAGCCGCCTCGCCGCCCATCCCGAGGCCGGCATCCTCGCTGCCGCCGGCGATGCTAACCGCCTCGTCACCGGCGGCGACGACGGGCGCGTCGTGGCGATCGGGGCCGACGGCACCCTGTCCGAGGTCGCCACCGCCAAGGGCGGCGCCTGGATCGATGCGCTGGCGCTGCACCCCGACGGGTCGGTCGCCTACGCCGCCGGGCGCAGCGTGGTCGCCCGCGACGCCAAGGGGCGCGAGCGGACCCTCACCGCCCCCTCCACCGCCCGCGGCCTCGCCTTCGCCCCGAAGGGCTACCGGCTGGCGGCGTCGCACTACAACGGCGTCTCGCTCTGGTACCCGAACCACGAGACCCCGGCCGAGATGGTCGAGTGGAAGGGCTCGCACATCGACGTGACGTGGTCGCCCGACGGGCGCTTCGTCGTCTCGACCATGCAGGAGAACGCGCTGCACGGCTGGCGCCTGCAGCCGGACCGCGGCCACATGCGGATGTCCGGCTACCCGGCCAAGGTGCGCTCGGTGTCGTGGTCGTCGGACGGGCACTGGCTCGCCACCAGCGGCGCGGAGGCCGCGATCGTCTGGCCGTTCGATTCGAAGGAGGGCCCGACCGGCAAGGCCCCGCGGGAGTGCGGGGTGCGCCCGGCCCGCGTCTCGCGCGTCGCGTTCCACCCCAAGGCCCTGGTGCTGGCGATGGGCTACGAGGACGGCTGCATCCTGCTCGTGCGCTTCACCGACGCCTCGGAGCTGCTGGTCCGCCCGGCGGTGAAGGGCAGCGCGATCTCGGCGCTCGCCTGGGACGCGAAGGGCGGGCGGCTGGCCTTCGGATGCGTCGACGGCGCGGCGGGCCTGCTGACCCTGCCGGCCTGAATCCGACCGGGTTCTGGAACTGCCGCCGTCGCCGTGCTCTTCTGCAACGACCATTTCGACGAGGCGATGCCGTGTTCCGTGTCTTCCGCACCCTCGGTCTGGCGCTCGGCCTCCTCGGCGGCGGGCTGGCGGCGCAGGGCCCCGAATTCGCCCAGCAATACGCCCAGCGCCTCGGCGGCGCCCTCGACGAGCTGAAGCGCGAGATCGCGACGCTCGATTCCGACGCCAAGGCCACCGGCAACACCCGCGACGGGGCGGTCGACCGGCTTCGCACCAACCCCGACACCCTGGTCGCGCGGCGGGGCGAGGCGGCGCGCTACGACATCGAGCGGCTCGCCCGGCTTTCGGCGCAGCAGCAGGCGCTGGCCTCGGCCACGAGCCCGCTCGGGCGGCTCGCCGCCGTGATCCGCGACCCGGACGTGCCGCTCGCCCGCGCCACCTACCAGGATTACGACCCGGCGCTGCCGACCACGACGGACGGGGTGGTGGCCGGGCTGCTCGGGTTCCTCGCCGCCTGGGGCGGCTGGCGCGTGCTGTCCGACGTCGGTCGCCGCGTGGTCCGCCGCCGGCCGCGGACAGAGGTCACGACCGCCTGAGGCGGGCGACGTCGGCGCCCCTGTGTGGCCGGGCGTCTACAGCTCCTAGCGCGCGGCTTGCTTAAGCGGGAAGGCAAGGACGGGCGCGGCCGGGTTTCCCGGGCACGTCGCCGTCACGCTGGTTTCGAGTCGCACCATGGCGCGCCCATCCACCCAGACGATCGACCCGGCGCTCGATGCGGCCGCGCTCCTGCGCCGCGTCGGGTTCTTCGGGCTGTTCGTGATCGTGCCGGTGGTGGCGCAGGTGGCGCGCCGCGCCACGGTGATCCTCGCCCCGATCGCGGTCGCGCTGCTGATCATCGCCAGCGCCATCGACGGGCGCCAGCGCCCGCTGCTGTCGGGCAGCGCCCGGCTGCTGCGCGCGCCGGCCTTCCTCGCCGGCCTGCTCGTGCTGGTGTGGATGGCGCTGTCGCTGGTCTGGACGCCGTTCCCCGGCGCCGCCTCCGAGCGCTTCGCCAACCTCGTCGCGACGATCCTGCTGACGCTCGCCGGCTACATGGCGCTGCCGGACCGGATGCGCTCGGCCAACCTCTACCTGCTGCCGCTCGGCGTCACCGCGGCGGCGATCGTCGCCATCGTGCTCGGCCTGTTCGGTGACACCCTGATGCGCGGCGTGCCCGACGACGACAACGCGCTCGATCGCGGCCTCACCCTCCTGGCCTTGCTGCTCTGGCCCTCGGTGGCGTGGCTGCGCTCGCGCCGGCGCGACCGCGAGGCGCTGGGCCTCGCCGTGGTGGTCGCCGTGGCGCTGGCGGTCTCCCCGAACGTCGGGCAGATCGCGGCCCTGGCGATCGGCGCCCTCGCCTTCGCCGTGACGAGCTTCCGGCCGCGCCTCGGCGTCGGCCTCACCGCGGGCCTGGCCGCCGGCCTGCTCGCCGTGGCGCCGCTGCTGCCGTTCCTGGCGCGACCGATCGGCGCCGCCCTGTTCGGGCCGCTCAGCCCCGGCGTGCTGACGCTGAAGAGCTGGCAGCGGATCGTGACCACCGAGCCGGTCCGGCTGATCACCGGCCACGGCTTCGAGACGGCGCTGCGCGGCCGGGTCTTCGGGTTGATCCCGGTGAACGCCCCGAGCACGGCGCTGTTCGCCATGTGGTACGAGCTCGGCGTCGTCGGGGCGCTCGCCGCCGCCTTCGCCCTCTACGCCTCGATCCGCCGGGCGGGCCGCGACGTGCCGCTGCTGGTGCCCGGGGCGATGGCGGGCTTCGCCGCCGCCTTCACCATCGCCTGCATCGGCGTCGGGCTCACGGTGGTGTGGTGGCTGACGACGCTCGCCATCACCATCCTGGTCTTCGTCGCGATCGAGCGCGGCCAGTTCCGCACGCGGCGCCCGAAGGTCAGCCGCCTGAAGCTGCCGGCGCCGGGCGAGCCGCCGCGCGCCTGACGGGTCAGAGGTCGGCCGCCGCCTCGATGCCGGCCATGTCGGCGTCCGAGAGCCCGACATGGTGGCCGATCTCGTGGATCAGGACGTGGGCGACGAGGTGGCCGAGCGTCTCGTCGTGCTCGGCCCAGTAATCCAGCAGCGGCCGGCGATAGAGCCAGACCGTGTTCGGCATCTGGCCCGTCACGGTCTCGCCCGCCTGGGCCAGCCCGATGCCGCGGAACAGGCCGAGCAGGTCGAACTCCGAGTCGCACGCCATTTCTGTCAGCGTGTCGTCGTCGGGAAAATCGTCGACGACGATGCGGACGTCCTTCGCCAGCGCCCGGAATTCCGCCGGCAGCGCGGCGAAGGCCGCCTGGGCCAGATCCTCGATCTCGGCGAGGCTCGGCGCCTTGGCGGCGGCGAGGCTCACGCGGCGTCCTTCGCCACCGGGAGGACGCAGCTGCGCAGGAAGCCGGCGAGGTCGTTGGTGATGTGGTCGATATGCACCTCCCGCACTGCCTCCTGCTCGAACGCCTCGCGGTAGGGGTCGATCGCGGCCGGAACCACCAGGACGGTGGCCATCCCCATCTGGTGGGGCACCGCGAGGTTGCGGGCGATGTCCTCGAACAGGGCCGCCCGCGTCGGGTCGACCGCATGCTGCGCGAGGGAACGCTCGTAGGTCGCGCGCTCGGGCTTGGGCACGAAGTCGGCGGCGGCGATGTCGAACACGTCCTCGAAATGGTCGAGGATGCCGAGGCTCTTCGCGACGTTCTCGGCGTGCCTGCGGGAGCCGTTCGTGAGGATCAGCTTGCGCCCGGGCAGCCGCTCGATCGCGTCGCCCAAAGCCGGGTCGAGCCGGATCGTCGCGTGGTCGATGTCGTGGGCGAAGTCGAGGAAGGCGTGCGGGTCGACGTTCTCCTCGACCATCAGCGCCTTCAGCGTCGTGCCGTAGCGGTGGTAGAAATACTTCTGCAGCGCACGCGCCGAGAGCCCGTCGAGGCCGTAGAGCTGCATTACGAACAGCGTGATGCGCTCGTCCACCTGCGGCCACACCATGGCGTCGCTCGGGTAGAGGGTGTTGTCGAGGTCGAACACCCAGGTGTCGACGGCCTCGAAGCCGCGCGCATCCGGGGCCGTCACGTGGCTCTCGCCGGGTATGGTTCTGTTCGAGATGTCCGGTCTCCGAAAATGACCGCGGGGCGCGATGCGGTCGCCCGGGCCGAAGCACGACCCGGGCGCTTTCGATGGTGCGTTCGTCCGTCAGCTTCGGCGGATCAGGGTGCCGGCGCCGTAATCGGTGAAGAGCTCGAGCAGCACCGCGTGGTTGACCTTGCCGTCGAGGATGACGACCGCCTCGACGCCCTGGTCGATCGCGTAGATGCAGGTCTCGATCTTCGGGATCATGCCGCCGGTGATGGTGCCGTCGGCGATGAGTCGCCGGCAATCCTCGACCGTCAGCTCCGGGATCAGGTTCTTGTCCTTGTCGAGCACCCCCGGCACGTCGGTGAGCAGCAGCAGGCGCTTGGCCCGCAGCGCGCCGGCGATGGCGCCGGAGAAGGTGTCGGCGTTGACGTTGTAGGTCTTGCCATCGGCACCGTACGCCACCGGCGCCAGGACCGGGATCAGCTCCGCCTTGAGCACCGCGTCGAGGACGCCGCGCTCGACATGCTCGGGCTCGCCGACGAGGCCGAGGTCCACCGTCTGCATCTCCCGGCTCTCGGGGTCCATCACGGTCTTCGACGCCCGCTTGGCGCGGACCATGTTCCCGTCCTTGCCGCACAGGCCGATCGCCCGGCCGCCCTCGGCCGAGATCCAGCCGACGATCTGCTTGTTGATCGACCCGGCCAAAACCATCTCGACCACCTCGACGGTGGCCTCGTCGGTGACGCGAAGGCCGCCGCGGAACTCGGATTGGATGCCGAGCCGGTCGAGCATCCGGCCGATCTGCGGGCCGCCGCCGTGGACGACGATCGGCTTCACGCCCGACTGCTCGAGCAGCACGATGTCCTCGGCGAAGTCCTCGGCCGCCGAAGCGTCGCCCATGGCATGCCCGCCATACTTGATGACCACGATCTCTTGGTCGTAGCGCTGCATGTGGGGCAGCGCCTGGGCCAGGACTTCGGCACGGACGTGCACGTTGGGCAGTTCGGTCATCGGCATCCTTTCGCGCCGGCATCGCGACGCGCGGGCTTCTACAGGAACGCGGGCGAACCGCGAAACGCGGTCACAGGCCGAGGTCGCTCAGGCCCGGATGGTCGGCCGGGCGCGGTCCTTGCGGCCAGTGGAACTTGCGCTCGGACGCGTCGATCGCGACGTCGTTGATGCTGGCCTCGCGGCGGCGCATCAGGCCCGTTTCGGTGAATTCCCACTGCTCGTTGCCGTGCGAGCGGAACCACTGCCCGGACGCGTCGTGCCATTCGTAGGCGAAGCGCGCCGCGATCCGGTTCTCGTGGAAGGCCCAGACCTCCTTGATCAGGCGGTACTCGCGCTCGCGCTCCCACTTGCGCGTCAGGAACGCGACGATCGCCGGCCGCCCGGTCAGGAACTCGGAGCGGTTCCGCCACCAGCTGTCGGGGGTGTAGGCGAGCGACACCCGCTCGGGATCGCGGGTGTTCCAGGCATCCTCGGCGCCGCGCGCCTTCTTCGCCGCGGACAAGGCGTCGAACGGCGGCAGCGGTGGGCGCGTCTCGGTCATGCTGGAACGGTTTCCTGTTGCCGATGCCCGATTGTTCGCGGGCCGTCGGGCCACGTCAATGCGCCGGATGGCGGCTCAGGCGCCGAGCCCGAGCATCAGGCCGATGTTCTGCACCGCCGCCCCGGAGGCGCCCTTGCCGAGGTTGTCGAGGCGCGCGACCAGCACCGCCTGACGGTGCTCGGCCGAGCCGAACACCCGCAGCTCGAGGCGGTCGGTGTCGTTCAACGCCTCCGGCTCGATCTGCTCCTTGTGCGCGCCGGTGGTGGCGCCGATCACCACCTGCACCAGCGCCTGCCCCGCGTACCAGCGCGCGAGCGCGTCCTCGAGATCGCCGGCGGACGGACGGCCCGGCAACGCGTCGAGATGGAGCGGGATCGAGACCAGCATGCCCTGCCGGAACGCGCCGACGGACGGGATGAAGATCGGCCGGGCGGTGAGCCGGGAATAGGCCTGCGTCTCCGGCAGGTGCTTGTGCGCGAAGCCGAGGCCGTAGAGCAGGAACGGGGCCGCGGAGCCGGCCTCGTAGGCCTCGATCATGCTCTTGCCGCCGCCGCTGTAGCCGCTGACCGCGTTGATGCTGACGGGGAAGTCGGACGGGATCAGGCCGCCCTCGACCAGGGGCCGCAGCAGCGCGATCGCGCCGGTGGGATAGCAGCCGGGGTTGGCGACCCGGCGCGCGGCGGCGATCGCCTCCGCCTGCCCCGGGGCCATCTCGGCGAAGCCGTAGGTCCAGCCCGCCGCGACGCGGTGGGCGGTGCTGGCATCGAGCACGCGGGGGCCGCCGCCGGGCAGCGCGTCGCAGAGCGCCACCGTCTCGCGGGCGGCGTCGTCCGGCAGGCAGAGCACCACGAGGTCGACCTCGGCGAGCAGCGCCCGCTTCACGCCGGCATCCTTGCGGTCGGCATGCGCGATGCTGCGCAGGGTCACCTTGCCGTCGCGCTCCAGGCGCTCGCGGATGCCGAGCCCGGTGGTGCCGGCCTCGCCGTCGATGAACACCGTCGGCTTGTGGTTCTCGCCCGCCATCGTCGTCGCACCCCCGAATCCGGCCGCCGCCGGCGCGTCGTGTCGCGGTGCGGGAGGTGGCCGGTGCGTGCCGGCCTGTCAATGCCGGGCGTCATCAACAGGCCATCGCATCACCGCCGGAACGGGGCCGGCGTGCTCTCGTTGTTGGCAAAATCCACGACGACGGGTGATCGAGCGATGTCCGAGACAGCGAAGAAAACCGACCCCAAGCTTTGGGAGAAGACCAAGGACAAGGTCACGAAGAGCGACAAGGGCGGAAAGGCCGGCCAATGGTCGGCCCGCAAGGCTCAGCTCGCGACCCAGGAATACAAGAAGGCCGGCGGCGGCTATGCCGGCAAGAAGACCGACGACAACCATCTCAAGCAGTGGACCGACGAGGCATGGGACACGAAGTCCGGCAAGGAGAGCGGCAAGACCGGGGAACGCTACCTGCCGAAGAAGGCGCGCGAGGCGGTCTCCGACGAGCAGTACGACCGCTCGACCGAGAAGAAGCGCAGCGACACGGCCAAGGGCAAGCAGTTCTCGAAGCAGCCGAAGGACGTGGCGAAGAAGGCCGCCGCGGCGCGCAAGTCCGCCTCCGGCGAGACCAAGGCCGACCTGATGAAGAAGGCCAAGGCGCAGAAGGTCGCCGGGCGCTCGAAGATGTCCAAGGCCGAGCTGGAGAAGGCCGTCCACGCCTGAAACGGAGTGGTTCGACGGCCTGCTCCATCGGACTCCCTTCGAAGCGCCGCGCGATAAGCGAGCCGGCGGTTCGACCAAACCAAGAAAAAAGGCGGCTCCGCGAGGAGCCGCCTTTTCCTTTGTCCGACCGGGCCGATCAGCGCTTCGAGAACTGGAAGCTGCGGCGGGCCTTCTTGCGGCCGTACTTCTTACGCTCGACCACGCGGCTGTCGCGGGTGAGGAAGCCCTCGCGCTTCAGCGGCGCGCGCAGCTCCGGCTCGTAGTAGGTCAGCGCCTTCGAGAGGCCGTGGCGCACCGCGCCGGCCTGGCCCGAGAGGCCGCCGCCGGCGACCGTGACGGTGATGTCGTACTGGTCGACGCGGTTGGCCACCGTGAGCGGCTGGCGCAGGATCATCCGCAGGACGGGGCGGGCGAAGTACACCTCGACCGCGCGCTTGTTGATGACGACCTTGCCGGTTCCGGGGCGGATCCAGACGCGGGCGACCGCGTCCTTACGCTTGCCGGTGGCGTAGGCGCGGCCCTGGGCGTCGAGCTTCTGGACGTGGACGGGGGCGGCGTGCTCGTTGTCGAGGCCGCCGGCGTTCGACCGGTTGAGGTCGGAGAGGGACTGAAGCGTCGCCATCTTAAGCGCTCACGTTCTTGCGGTTGAGGACGCCGACGTCGAACGTCTGCGGCTGCTGGGCCTCGTGCGGGTGGCTGGTGCCCTTGTAGACCCGGAGGTTGCCCATGATCTGGCGGAACAGCGGGCCGCGGGGCAGCATGCGCTCGACGGCCTTCTCCACGACGCGCTCGGGGAAGCGCCCTTCGAGGATGAACTTGGCCGACCGCTCCTTGATGCCGCCGGGGAAGCCGGTGTGGTGGTAGTACACCTTCTGGACGTATTTGCGCCCGGTGAACTTCACCTTGTCGGCGTTGATGACGATGACGTTGTCGCCGCAATCGACGTGGGGGGTGTAGGCGGGCTTGTGCTTGCCGCGCAGACGCAGGGCGATGATCGAAGCCAGACGGCCGACGACGAGGCCCTCCGCGTCGATCACGATCCACTTCTTGTCGACGTCGGCGGGCTTCAGCGAAAAGGTTTTCATAAGCCGAATTCCGTTGGCGCTCGGTGGTGTATCGAAAAACGAGCCGCCGCCGCGTCGGGGGACGCGGCGGCGTTGGGCGCTGGATAGACGGGCCGAGGTTCGAGGTCAACCCGTTTCACGGGCGCGCATCGTCCGAAAAGCGAAGTTCTGGAAGGGGTTCGGCCTGGTGGTATTAGGATACCGCAAGGCGGGAACCGGTGCTGTTACGCCGGATGCGGACGCAGCGTCTCAATCCGTTCCGCCGCCGCGCGGGGCGATGGTGAACTTCTGCACGCCCTTGGCCGCGAGCACCGGCTTCTTCGCGCTGATGATCCGCGAGTTGACGCCGGTCCAGCCGATCTCGCCGGACAGGCGGCCGTACTCGATCTTCGGGCAGCGGTTCATGATCACGGTGACGCCGCGCGCCTGGGCGCGGGCGGCGGCCGCGTCGTCGCGCACGCCGAGCTGCATCCAGATCGTCTTCGGCAGCGGGTCCAGCGCCAAGGCCTCGTCGACGAGGCCGCCGGCGGCGGCGGAGTTGCGGAAGATCTCGACCATGTCGATCGGTTCGCCGATCTCGGCGATGGACGCGGCCACCGGGCGCCCGAGCAGCGTCTGCCCGGCGAGCCCCGGATTGACCGGCGTGACCGCGTAGCCGCGATCGAGCAGGTACTTCAGCACGATCCAGCTCGGACGCGCCGGATTGGCCGAGGCGCCGACCAGGGCGATGGTGCGCGTCGCCCGCAGCGTGGCGCGAATATGCGCGTCGGCGTAGCGGTCGTGGCGGGTGGCGAGGCCGTCGGGAACCTGGTCGAGGGTCGGGATCATCGGGCTTGGCTTCTTCTTCGGATCGCAGCCCGCTCTGCTTACGGCTGCGCGCGGATCGGGTCGACCCGGTGCACGGTCTCGGGTCGTTCCGGCGGTCGGCCCCCCGGGTGTCGGCCATCGCCGCGCCGGCGGCGGCGGGCCCCGCGCCACGGGTCCACATCGCGCGGGGCATCGCGCGCCGCATTCGGCACCAAGCGCGGCAATTAGGTCGCTTGATTGCCGGGCGTCCCGCGCAACTTTGCTGGCATGAGCCCGCACGTCCCGTCCGCCCCCTCCCCGCCGCCGACCTTGTTCTGCCTGCACTTCCTCGGCGGCAGCGCACGGGAATGGGCGCAGGTCGCCGATCGCCTCGGCGCCGCGGTCGCGTGCGTCCCGATCGACCTCCCCGGCTTCGGCGACGCCGCCGACGTGCCGGGCTACGACGTCGCGGCGATGGCCGATCACGTCGCGGGCAAGATCCGTGCGGCGGCCCCGGCGCGCTGGCTGATCGCCGGGCACAGCATGGGTGCCAAGGTGGCGCTCGCGCTGGCCCGCCGCGCCGAGGACGGCGAGGCGGGGCTGGACGGTCTCTCCGGCCTCGTGCTGCTCGCGGGATCGCCGCCGAGCCCCGAGCCGATGGAAGAGGCGCGCCGCGAGACGATGATCGCCTGGATCGGAGCCGACGCGGCGACCCGGAAGGCGGAAGCCCGGGCCTTCATCGAGAGCAACGTCGGCTCTCCCCTCCCCGCCGAACGCGCCGAAGCCGCGGTCGCCGACGTGCTGCGCGCCGCGCCGGCGGCCTGGCGGACCTGGCTCAGCGACGGAAGCCGCGAAGATTGGTGCGAGCGCATCGGCATCCTGCGCACCCCGGCCCTGATCCTCGCCGGGGGCGAGGACGGCGACCTCGGGCCGGAGGCGCAGGCCGCGCTGATGGCGCCGCATCTCGGTTCATCGCGCCGTGTCACCCTCGACGGCGCCGGCCATCTGCTGCCGATCGAGCGGCCGGACGCGGTCGCCGACCTGATCCGCGCCCATGCGGCCGCACCCGACACGACGTTTGCCGAGACGCCTGTGATCGACGTGGCGTATGCGAGACTCATCGCGTCGGACCGGGTCAACAGCCGCCTGCGCGACGCCTTGCGCGCGCGGGCCGAGCCCGAAGATCCCAGCTATCGACCGCGGGCCCTCGACGCGATCGAGCTCGCGATCCTGCGCGCCCTCGTCGCCCGCGTCCTGCCGCAGGCCGCCGGGATCGACCTCGCCGCCCGCATCGATGCGCGGCTCGCGAGCGGCCAGGGCGACGGCTGGCGGTTCTCCGCCCTGCCGCCGGACGCATCGGCCTACAAGACCGCGCTTCGCAGCCTCGATGCCGCGGCGGGCGCCGACGGTCGGCGCTTCCTCGCCCTCGACGGCGCGGCGCAGGACGACCTGCTCCGGGCGATCGAGAAGGGCGTCCTGCCGGGCGGATCAGCGCTCGGCTTCGCGCCGGAGCAGCTGACCGTCTGGTTCGAGGACTTGCGCGCCGACGTGGTGCGCACCTGGCTCGCCCAGCCGGCGGCGCTCGCCTGGATCGGGTTCTCCGGCATCGGTGCGGGCGGCGACGGTGCGCGGCCGGTGGGCTTCACCAAGATCGGATTAGGCGAGCGCGAGGGCTGGGAGCCCGTCGCGCAGGGTGGGGACGGACGATGAACCTCGATTCGATGACGCGCTACGCGACCGACGAGGTCGTCGATGCGGTGGTGATCGGCACCGGTGCCGGCGGCGCGCCGCTGATGGCGCGCCTCGCCGCCGCCGGATCGCGCGTGGTCGCCCTCGAGGCTGGCCCGAACTTCGACCCCAAGGGCTTCGCCTTCGACGAGACGCTCGCTGACGAGATCTACTGGACCGACGAGCGCCTGAGCGGCGGCTCGACCCCGGAAGCCTTCGGCGGCAACAACAGCGGCACGGGCGTCGGCGGCTCGACCCTGCACTGGGGCGCGTTCTGCCCGCGCGCCGACCAGCGCGATTTGATGATCCGCACCGAGACCGGCGAGGGCGTCGACTGGCCGGTGAGCTACGACGAGCTGCTGCCGTTCTACGAGCGCGTCGAGGCCTTCATCGGCGTCTCCGGCCCGCAGAGCTATCCGTGGGACGCGAGCCGTCGCTACCCCCTCGCGCCGGTGCCCCGCAATGCGTCGGCGCAGATCATGGCGCAGGCCTGCGAGGGTGCGGGCATCCGCGCGACCGATGCGCCTGCGGCCGTGGTCTCCCGCGACTTCGCGCAGGAGGGCGGGGGCCTGCGCCCGGCCTGCATCAATTGCGGCTACTGCCACCAGGGCTGCCGCAACGGCGCCAAGACCAGCATGGACGTGACCTACCTTCCCCTGGCGGTGGCCCACGGCGCCGAGATCCGGTCCGAGGCGCGGGCCCACGGGTTCGAGCGCGATCGCGACGGCCGGATCACCGCGGTGGTCTACCGGCAGGGCGGCGTCGACCGCCGCCAGCGTTGCGCGCAGGTGTTCCTCTGCGCCGGCTCGGTCGAGACCGCGCGGCTGCTGCTGCATACGGGGCTGGCCAACGGCAGCGGGCAGGTCGGGCGCAACTACATGGGTCACGTCGCGACCCAGGTCTGGGGCACGTTCGACGCCGAGACGCGGCCCAACCGCGGCTACCCGTCGTCGCTGATCACCGAGGACATGATCCGGCCGAAGGACGCCGACTTCGCCGGCGGCTACCTCGTCCAGAGCCTCGGCGTCGCGCCGCTGACATTCGCCAACTCGGTGGCCCGCGGCCGCAAGCTCTGGGGCAAGGCGCTCGGCGACTACCTGGCGGACTACAACCACGTCGCCGGCATCGGCATCAACGGCGAGACCCTGCCGTGCGATGCCAACCGGCTGACGCTCTCCGACGAGACCGACGCCCTGGGCATGGGCAAGGCGGCGATCGATTTCGGCTACGGCCACAACGAGGAGCGGCTGAACGCCCACGCGACGAAGCTGATGATCGACCTGTGGACGCGGGCCGGCGCCCGCGACATCTGGGCGCTCGACCGGGTCGCCCACACCATCGGCACCTGCCGCATGGGGCATGACGGCGACGAGGCCGTCGTGGACCCGTTCGGAAAATCCTTCGAGGTCCCGAACCTGTGGATCTGCGACGGCTCCACCTTCCCGAGCTCGCTCGCGGCGAACCCGGCCCTGACCATCATGGCGCTCAGCCTGCGCAGTGCCGAGAAGGTGCTGAGCGGGGCCTGATCCGACGGGGCGCGCCGGCGGCGGGCCCCGTCGGAGCGACCGATCGCGCGACGTCAGGCTGCGATCGCCTCGGGCTTCGGGGCGGGAGCGTCCATGGCCCGCATATAGACGTCGAGCAGCGTCTCGTGCTCGTCGCGCGCATTCTGGTCGAGCTTGCGCAGGCGGATGATCTCCTTGAGGATCTTCACGTCGAGGCCCTCACCCTTGGCCTCGGCGAAGATTTCCTTCTTCGCCTCCATCAGCGCTTTGATCTCCTCGTCGACCCCCTCGACCCGCTCGATGATGGAGCGGATGCGGTCGCCGGCGATCCCAATCGTGTCGGTCATCCAAGAACCTCTGTTCGCGAGAAGCCACGGCCGGCTCGTCGCGCATTGGGGTGAGCGAACGGTTAAGGCGAGACCGCCCCCCGCGCACGAGGGATCTGGATTTTCGGCCGGGGACCGGCTATATCAGGGGTGCGGTTGATGACCGGTTCGTAATAACGTTTCAGGACCCGGAGGGCAGTACTCCGGCGCCTCCACCACGAACGCAGCGGGCGACGCCTGACGGAGCTGCGTTTCTGATGGGGGCGAAATAGGTTCGACTGGGCGGTAAAGGGATCGCGAGTTCAGCTTCACTCCGGTGAGGTACGATGCGACTGTCGGTAGGGACTCGACCGGTTCGACGCGGGCAACCCCCGTTTCGGGCACCTGACCAAATCCTAAATGCCAACGATAACGTTGTCATGGATGCCCGCCTCGCGGCGTAAGCATCTTGCGGTAGGGTAACCGTCGAAACAGAACCCGGGGCTTCGGCCCTGGGACCCACCTTTCCCTTCTCGTCGGCGTTCGCGTGCTCGATGCGCTAGGCCACCCGGCCCGGCATGTGCGCTCGCAGCCCCGCCGTCTCGAGAAACGGCGGGGCCGAGCGCTGCGAAGCCCTCAGCGCTTCTTGTTGGCGTTGTGGTGCCCGACGGCGCAGCCCGCGGCCGCACCCATCTTGCCGTGGCCGGCCATATGGCCCGCGACGCCGCCGACGATGGCACCCTTGATGCAGCCCTTGGCCTCGGCCGCTGCGGATTGGGCGAGCGCGCCGAGGGCGAGCAGGCCGGCGAGGATGGCGATCTTCATGAGCGTTGGTCTCCTTGGATGTGGAGACCGAACGAGCGGGACGCCGACAGCGTTCCGGACTGCTTTTTTCCGGTCTTCGATGCAGGGCCGCCATGCGCGCATCGAGCGACATGAATTGACACCGCGCGAAAACCCGCGACATCACGGGGCTTGATCGCACTGACACAGGAAGGCGCACGTGGCTCGTCCCGAACTCGGTACCAAACGGATCTGCCCGACGACCGGCAGGAAGTTCTATGACCTCGGTCGTGATCCGGTGGTTTCCCCCTATTCCGGCGAGGTCGTCCCGACCGCCGCCCTCACCCCCTTCGCCAGCCGGTCCGCGCCGATCGCCGCCCGCAAGGATCCGGTCGCCGACGACGACGAGGCCGATGCCGCCGGTCCGGAACTGGTCTCCCTTGACGAGGTCGAGGCCGAGGAGACCGAGAAGGATACCGACACGGACACCGAGGGCGACGACGTCATCGAGCCGGATGCCGACGGCGAAACCGCCGACGACGACACCCTCGTGGTCGACGACGAGGACGACGACACCACCGATCTCGTCGACGTCGAGGAAGACGACGACGATTGAGCGTTCGCGACGGGTCGGGTCGGCTCGATCCCCGCGATAGGATCCGGCTCGATGCACCCCCGGTGCGTCGAGCCGATCGCATGTCGGGATGAGCGATCGTCGGCGTCCTCCTAGGAACGTGTCCGAAACGACGCCTCGGCCAAGAAAAAAGGGCCCCCTGCGGAGCCCTCGCTTCGTTCGTCGATCATTCCACGAAAGCGGAATGGTGGGCGCGACAGGGATCGAACCTGTGACCCCTTCCATGTCAAGGAAGTGCTCTCCCGCTGAGCTACGCGCCCTCGCCGAAGCCGTTTCGCTTCGGTGTGGGGGGCCTATAGCCTCCGCCGTTCGGTGGCGCAAGCCGCATTGGACGATTGAGGCCGCGAAGCCTGCCAACTGAGACGGCCGCCTGTCCGCTCGCCCGGTCTGGCGGCGCTGCAACGACCACGGAAATGCGCTATGGCGCGGTCCCGGGCGGCGCGCGACGCCTCGCTCAGGACTGGGCCCGGAGCACGGGCGCGGCAGCGATGGAACATGCGGTTCTTGATCGACTACGACAACGGCGACGTGATCCGCGGCTGGATCGTCCCGGACAACCCTCTGGCGGTGAGCCGGGTCGTGGTCTCCGTCGAGGGCCGGCGGTTGGCTGAGGTCGCGGCCACGATCACCGAGCCTGCCTTCCAGCACAACGGCTGGCACTCGACCGGGCAATGCGTCTTCGAGCTGCGGGACGCCGAGGTGCCGGGCCTCTCGACGATGCCGGTCCTCGAACTCTACGACGCCGACACCAACGTGCTGGTCCACCGGCGCGTGCCGCGCGAGCGCCTGATCGACCGGCGGGTGCTCCTGATCAACACCGGCATCCACTCCGAAGTCGGCCTGCAGAACGCGCTGTTCCCGTACTTCCAGCAATCCTACTTCGGCATCCACAAGCTGTCCGACGAGATCGTGAGCAGCGTTCTGGGAAACATGACGCCGACGTCTCAGCTCCTGTCCGGCGCGCTGGTGGTGCCGCGCTACGAGCAGTACTTCCCACCCGAGCGCATGCTGTCGGCGATTCTGGTCCAGGACCCGTACGTCGAGATGGCGACGCGCATGCTGTGGCTGAAGGCGCGGACCGCGGCCGAGGAGGATGCCGGCTGGCGGATCGGCCGCTACGCCGAGGCGGCCCTGTTCGTCGACGCGTACGATTACGCCGACCCGAAGAGCCTGAAGCGCTTCTTCCGGATGCTCCCGGAGCCGGCCTATCACCTCCTCTACAATCCCCTGTCCCGCCAGCTCGGCACGCGCCTGCCCGACGACCGTCTGCACCCCGGCAATTCCATCGTCGCGATCGAGATCCTCGCGCGCCTCGGCATCGTCGGGCACAGGACCTACTTCAAGGCCTTCGCCTCCACCCTGTTCGACCAGATCGGGCTGGAGGGCATTGTGCCGATGCCGGCGCCGGTTCCGATCTCGAACGAGGCGCTGGCCTTGGCCGAGCGCCTCCGCGCGGTGAAGGCGGTCGCCGACATGCTGGTGTTCGACATCGCCATGTCGGACGCGGTGCTGATGTCCCTCGCCAAGAGCTGGAATAACTGAGGTGTCGGAGATCGAGGCTACCGTCCTCGGACGCGGACCGACGCGGACGCTCGCGATGCAACGCGACGCGGACGGGCTGCGCCTCGACCTTGCAGGGTTAGGCCTCGACGGGGCCTGGGTGACCATCACGCTGTACGACGACCCGGCCGCCCCCCGCGAGGCACGCCCGCTGATGAGCCTCGTCGTCACCGACGATGCCCGGCCCGGCGTGCCGCTCGCCGACGAAGCCATCGGCGGCGGCGTCTCCGCCTGGACCGGCCAGGTCCCGGCCGCGATCCGCGCCCTACGGATAGCGAACCTCGCCGGCGGCAGGCCGCCGCATCCGAGCCGGATCACCATTCGACGCCGCACGCGTCCGGCCCTGGTCGCCCGCGCCTTCGCGCGTGCTCCTGGGCTCGCGGTGCAGGCCGTGTACTGGCGCAGCCTCGGCAAACGGCTGCGCGGGCGCGGGTTCCTCGATCGGGCGCTGCGGTACCGGACCGAGAGCGGCTATGCCGCTTGGATCCGGCGAGCCGACACCCTGGACCCGGCCGAGCGCCGCCGCATCCGGGCGGAGGTCTCGGCCTGGGAAACGCCGCCGCTGATCTCGATCCTGATGCCGGTCTACGATCCGGCTCCGAAGGTCCTGCGCACGGCGCTGCTTTCGGTCCAGGCCCAGCTCTATCCGCATTGGGAGCTCTGCGTCGTCGACGACGCCTCGACCGACCCGGCGGTCCCGAGGCTGCTCGAACGGTTCGCCGCTTCCGATCCCCGGATCCGCGTGGCGCGCCGGTCGGAGAACGGGCACATCGCCCGCGCGACCAACGACGCGCTGGCGGCGGCGCAGGGCCCGTTCTGCGCCTTCCTCGACCACGACGATGCGCTCCCCGCCCATGCCCTCTACGAGGTTGTCCGGGCGATCCGCATCGATCCCGACCTCGTTCTGATCTACAGCGACGAGGACAAGATCGATCGCCGCAGCAACCGCTTCGAGCCGCACTTCAAGGCCGACTTCGATCGCGAGCTGCTGTACGGGCAGAACTACATCAACCACCTGACCGTGATCCGCACCGAGGCCCTGCGCGCCGTCGGGGGCCTGCGCCCCGGCTTCGAGGGCAGCCAGGATCACGACCTGCTCCTTCGCCTCACCGACGGGCTCGATCCCGCCCGGATCCGGCACATCCCGGCGGTGCTGTATCACTGGCGGGCGGCGGGCGGTTCGGGCACCTTCTCTGACCGGGCGCTCGCCCGCGCCGAGGCGGCCCGCCTCCAGGCGCTCGCCGAGGTCGTCGCCCCTTGGGGCGGCCGGGCCGAGCGTGGGCCCGCAGGCTTCAACCGGCTGGTGCGCCCCCTCCCCGATCCTGTACCCCGTGTCTCGGTGATCATCCCGACGCGGGACCGTGCCGAGTTGCTGCGCGTGACCCTCGACGGCCTGTTCGGTCGGACCGCTTATCCGGCGATCGAGGTCATCGTCGTCGACAACGACAGCCGGGAGCCCGAAACCCACGCCCTGTTCACACGATACCGGGACGATCCGCGCCTGCGTGTCCTCCCGGTTCCCGGCGCGTTCAACTTCTCGGACCTGTCGAACCGCGGGGCGGCGGCCGCGACGGGTTCGGTGCTGCTCTTCCTCAACAACGACGTCGAAGTGATCGAGCCGGGCTGGCTCCGGGAGCTGGTGTCGATCGCGCTCGCGCCCGACATCGGCGCGGTCGGCGCCAAGCTGCTCTACCCGGACGGGACGCTGCAGCACGGCGGCGTGATCCTCGGGATCGGGGGCGTCGCCGGTCACAGCCATCTCGGGCTCGACGGTACCGAGCCCGGCTATTTCGGGCGGATGACGATGGCGCATGAGGTTTCGGCGGTCACGGGGGCGTGCCTCGCAATGCGCGCCGACGTCTTCGCCGCCCTCGGCGGCTTCGACGCCGAGGATCTCAAGGTTGCCTTCAACGATGTCGACCTCTGCCTGCGCGTGCGCGCGGCCGGCTACCGGATCGTGTGGACGCCCTTCGCCGCCCTTGTCCACCACGAGTCGAAGAGTCGCGGTCCGGAGGACACGCCGGAGAAGTGGGCGCGGTTCGAGCGCGAGACGGCGGTGATGCAGGCGCGCTGGGGCGCGCGACTGCGCGCCGATCCCTACTACAACATCAATCTGTCACGGATTTCCGGGCATTACCGGCTCTGAGCCGTGGCCGGGATCGTGGGCCGTGCGAGAAGACGACGCAGGTCTGCGGCCTTCCCCCGCACGCGTTCCGATGCGGGCGCTCTCCGGCCTGTTCCCTGGACGTCCGATCCGGGGTAATGCTGCAGTGCAATCGGCGATCGCACCCGAGCCGACGACGGAGGTTGCATGCGGATCGTCATGGTCGGGTCGGGGTATGTCGGCCTCGTCTCCGGGACCTGCTTTGCCGATTTCGGGCACGAGGTGGTGTGCCTGGACAAGGACCCGGCCAAGATCGAGGCGCTGCGCGCCGGTCGCATGCCGATCTACGAGCCGGGCCTCGAGGCGCTGGTCGCCGAGAACGTGCGCAGCGGCCGGCTCGGCTTCGGGCTGGACCTCGCTGCGGCGGTGGCCGAGGCGGATGCGGTGTTCATCGCGGTCGGCACGCCGTCGCGCCGCGGCGACGGGTTCGCCGACCTGAGCTACGTCTACGCGGCCGCCCGCGAGATCGCCGCCGCGCTCACCGGCTACACGGTGATCGTCACCAAATCGACGGTGCCGGTCGGCACCGGCGACGAGGTCGAGCGCATCATCTGCGAGGCGCGGCCCGATGCCGCCTTCGGGGTCGTGTCCAACCCCGAGTTCCTGCGCGAGGGAGCGGCGATCGACGACTTCAAGCGGCCCGACCGCATCGTCATCGGCACCGACGACGCGCGCGCCGAAGGCGTGATGCGCGAGGTCTACCGGCCGCTCTACCTCAACGCCGCGCCGATCCTGGTCACCGGACGGCGCACGGCCGAGCTGACCAAGTACGCCGCCAACGCGTTCCTGGCCACCAAGATCACCTTCATCAACGAGATCGCCGACCTGTGCGAGCAGGTCGGTGCCGACGTGCAGGAGGTCGCTCGCGGGATCGGCCTCGACAACCGCATCGGCGCGAAGTTCCTGCATGCCGGGCCGGGCTACGGCGGCTCGTGCTTCCCCAAGGACACGCTGGCCCTGGTGAAGACCGCGCAGGATGCCGGGACGCCGATGCGGCTGGTCGAGACGGTGGTCTCGGTCAACGACCAGAGGAAGCGCGCAATGGCGCGCAAGGTGATCCAGGCCTGCGGCGGCTCGGTGCGGGGCAAGACGATCGCGCTGCTCGGCCTCACCTTCAAGCCCAACACCGACGACATGCGCGATGCGCCCTCGCTCGCCATCGTCGCGGGGTTGCAGGATGCCGGCGCCACCGTGCGCGCCTACGATCCCGAGGGGATGGAACAGGCCCGCCCGCTCCTGCCCGACATCGCCTACGCCGAGGATCCCTATTCCTGCGCGGAGGGCGCCGACGCCCTGGTGCTGGTGACCGAGTGGAACGCGTTCCGGGCGCTCGATCTCGAACGCCTGCGCGCCACCATGGCCGAGCCGGTCCTCGTCGACCTTCGCAACGTCTATCGCGTGCAGGATGTCGAGCGCCTCGGCTTCCGCTACGCCGGCGTGGGGCGTGCGTCCGATCGCCGAGCGCGGCTGGATTGAGCCGGCAATCCGCGCCTCGCGATGGCGATCGCATCGCCGACCTGGGGACAGGCGGCACGTCGCTGCGACGTGCGGCAATGATGCAGCGGTCTCAACACAAATTCACCCGGTTTCATCGGCTCAGATGCGGGGTGATATCAGTGTGCGGCAAAGCTTAGGTTGATGAACGTTCGCCACAGCCGACCGCAAATCGGCCATTTCGATGCCGTCGTCCCTTCCTCAGGTTGGACAGCGATTTAGAGCCATACTAAGCATCGGCCCGGGGGCTGTCTTGCCGGCGACTGAACCGTTTTCCGTTAACGAGCGTGTGCGAATCAAACGTGACACAACGTACTGACATCGCGATCGTCGGTCGCGCCTGCCGGCTCCCCGGCGCGCCGAGCGTCGACGGTCTCTGGCAGCTCCTGACGGAGGCGCGCTGCGCCGTCGGCCGCATTCCCGGGGACCGCTGGTCCCTGGACCGCTTCGGGCATCCGCGGGCGCAGGAGCGCGGCAAGAGCTACACCTGGGCCGCCGGCGTCCTCGACGACATCTGGTCGTTCGACCCGGCGGTGTTCGGCATCTCGCCGCGCGAGGCCGAGCAGATGGATCCGCAGCAGCGGCTCCTGCTCGAGCTGACTTGGGAGGCGCTGGAAGATGCGGGCATGCGCCCCTCGAGCGTCGCCGGCAGCCCGATCGGCGTGTACGTCGGCGCCTCGTCGCTCGATTACGGCAACCTGCGCATCCTCGACGTGCCGTCGGGCGACGCCTACGCGGCGACCGGCAACACGCTCTCGATCCTGTCGAACCGGATCTCGTACATCTTCGACCTCAAGGGTCCGAGCTTCACCGTCGACACCGCCTGCTCGTCCTCCCTGGTCGCCCTCGACAACGCGGTCGCCGCGATCCGGTCCGGCCGCGTCGACACCGCGGTCGTGGCCGGCGTCAACGTGCTGGCGAGCCCCTTCAACTTCATCTGCTTCTCCAATGCGCAGATGCTGTCGCGCACCGGGCTGTGCCAGGCCTTCTCGGCCTCCGCCGACGGCTACGTCCGCTCGGAGGGCGGCGTGGTGCTCGTGCTGCAATCGGCGGAGGCCGCGCGGCGCGGCGGATCGACCGTGCGCGGCGTGATCGCCGCGTCCGGCGTGAACTCGGACGGGCGCACCACCGGCATCTCGCTGCCGTCGGGCTACGCGCAGGGCGCGCTGCTGGAGCAGGTCTACCGCGAGGCCGAGATCGACCTCGACGACATGGCCTTCATGGAGGCCCACGGCACCGGCACGCCGGTGGGCGACCCGATCGAGGCCTCCGCCATCGGCGGCAAGATCGGCAAGGGCCGCAAAAGCCCGCTGCCGATCGGCTCGATCAAGACCAACATCGGGCACACCGAGCCGGTCTCCGGCCTCGCCGGCCTGCTCAAGGCGAGCCTCGCCCTCGAGCACGACCTGGTGCCGCCGTCGCTGCACTCGGCCGAGCTCAACCCCGACATCCCCTTCGCCGAGATGAACCTGCACGTGGTGCAGACGGCGCTGGCGATTCCGCGCGGCGCGCGTCAGCGCTTCGCCGGCGTGAACTCCTTCGGCTTCGGCGGCACCAACGCCCACGTCGTGCTGACCGATCCGGCCCCGGTGGCCACGCTGGCCTCCGCGGCCCGCGCGCCCGAGGTGCTGCTGCTCTCGGCCCAGAGCCGCGCCGCCCTCAACGAGCTCGCCCTCGACTATGCCGATCGCTTCGACGCCGCGGGCCCTGCCGAGGCCGATCGGATCGCGGCCGGCGCCGCGCATCGTCGGGAGCGCCTGTCGTCCCGCCTCGCGATCACCCTCGACGGCAAGGCCGACATCGCCGCCGAGCTCCGTACCATCGGCGAGGCCGAGGACTCGGCCGTCGCGCTCACCGGCACCGCGATCGACCGGGCGGCCGACGTCGCCTTCGTCTATTCCGGCAACGGCAGCCAGTGGGCCGGAATGGGCCGCGAGGCCTATGCCGAGAACGCGGTGTTCCGCGCGGCCTTCGACCGGATCGACACGCTGTTCGCCGCCTACTCGAAATGGTCGCTCAAGGCGGCTTTGGACGCCGAGGACCTCGACGAGCGCCTGGCGCTGACCAGCGTCTCGCAGCCGCTGATCTTCGCGATCCAGAGCGCTTCGACCACCGCCCTCCGCGCGGCCGGCCTCGCGCCGAAATTCGTGCTCGGGCACAGCGTCGGCGAGATCGCCGCGGCGGAGGCTGCCGGGATCCTCAGCCTCGAGCAGGCGGTGAGGGTCATCTTCTACCGCAGCCATCATCAAGAGACGACGCGCGGCCAGGGCACCATGGCGGTGCTGCTGATGCCGGCCGAGGAGGTCGAGGGCTTCCTCGAGGATTACCCGACCCTCGACATCGCCGCCTACAATAGCCCCAAGGCCGTCACCGTGGCCGGGCCCGTCGCCGCGATCGACGCTGCGCTCAAGGCGCTGTCGCGCAAGCGCCGGCGCGGGCGCAAGCTCGACCTCGACTACGCCTTCCACGGCCGGTTCATGGACCCGACCGAGAAGCCGCTGCTGCGCGACCTCGCCGGCCTGAAGCCGTCGCCCGGAACCACCGCGATGGTCTCGACGGTGACCGGCGCGGTGCTCGACGGCGGCCAGTTCGGCGGCACCTACTGGTGGCGCAACATCCGCGAGCCGGTGCGCTTCTGCGAGGCGGTGCAGGAGGCGACCCGCCAGGGCGCCCGCATCTTCGTTGAGGTCGGCCCGCGCGCGACGCTGATGTCGCATATCGGCGACGCCATCGAGCCGCTCGGCATCGACAACGCCACCGTCGGCGTGATGCACAAGAAGGCCAGCGGCGGCGATCCGATCGCCCGCGCGTTGGCGGCCGCCCTGGTCCAGGGCGCGGCCGTGGACGAGCGGACCGTCTTCGGCGACGCGCCGGCCGGCGCCCTGAACCTGCCGGCCTATCCCTGGCAGCGCCGCCCCTTCCGCCTCGGCGACACCACCGAAAGCCTGGGTGCGGCGACCCCGCGCGTGTACCACCCGCTCATCGGCTCGCGCGTCCAGGTCGACGGCCTGGAATGGCACGGCTTCGCCGACATTGCCACGATCCCCGAGCTCGACGACCACCGCATCGAGGGCCAGGCGATCATGCCGGGCGCCGGCTTCGTCGAGATGGCTCTGGCCGCCGTGCGCGAGGCCCTGCGCAGCGACCACGTCGTGCTCGCCGAGTTCGAGATCCACTCCCCGATGGTGTTCGGCGAGGAGGCCCTGCGCGAGGTCGCGGTGCGGATGTCGGGCTCCGGCAACGCGGTTCAGGTCCTGAGCCGCCCGCGGCTCACCCCGTCGCCGTGGCAGCTGCATGCCTCGGCCAAGATCGTCGAAGGCACCTTCGCGCCGCCGGTGCGGCCCGACGTCGAGATGCCGTCCGAGGACGTGCTCACCGGCGACGAGCTCTACCTGCGCGCCGAGGCGGCCGGGCTCGGCTTCGGCCCGAGCTTCCGCCAGGTCGCGGCGAGCGCCCGGATCGACGACGTCACCATCGTCTCCGACCTCGTTCCCGCCGAGGCCGACCCGCGCTACGGCCTCGTGCCGGCCCGGCTCGACGCCTGCTTCCACGGGCTGATCCTGCTGTTCGCCGACCTGCTCGGCGAGAATGCCGGCAAGGCCTACATCCCGGTGCGCTTCGGCGAGGTCCGGCTGCTGCGCCCCGGCGCCGCGATCGCGCGGGCCGTCATCCGGACCCGACGCTGCAACGAGCGCTCGATCCTGGCCGACTTCACCATCCTCGACGCCGAGGGCGAGGTCGTCGCCACCATCCGCGAGGGCCGCTTCCAGGCGCTGCGCGCCAAGGGCGGCGGCGACCTCGCCGCCTACGCGATCACGCAAGCGGCGGAACTCGCGACCGAGCCGACCGCGATCGCGACGGACCGCCGGTCGAGCATCGCCGCGCTGCTGAAGCCGGCCGCCAAGGCTGCCCGCGCCGCATCCGGCGCCCCGCTCTCGCCCGGGCATCTCCTGCTCGAGGGCTGGGCGACCTCGCTCGCCTACCGCCTCGCCTCCGGCCTGAAGCAGGGCGCCACCGTCGCGATCGACGCGCGCGTCCCGGACGAGATGCGCCCGTGGCTCGTCAACGCGCTCTACGCCCTGGAAAGCAGCGGGCTCGCCGAGCAGGATGGCGACCTCTGGCGTCTCGGCGACGGCGACGCGCTGCCGGCGCCGACCGAGATCATGCGCTGGATCGCGGCCGACCATCCCGAGCTGTCGGCCGAGCTGGTCCTGCTGGCCGATGTCGGCGCCCTGGTCGATCGCCTGCTCGCCGGCACCCTCACCGAGGCTCCGAGCCTGCCGCAGAATGCGCTCGACGCGTTCACCCTGCGCAGCGCCACCGCCCGCGCCTCGGCCGACGTCGTCGCCGGGATCGCCGAGGCCTGCGGCGGCATGCTGCCGAAGGACCGGGCGCTCCGCCTGCTCCAGGTCGGCTTCGGGCCGTTGTCCGCCCAGGTCGCGGCCTTCGCCGAATCCGCCGAGGCGCGCCTCACGGTGTTCGACACCGACCGGCGCCTTGCGGAGCGCGCCCGCCTCGCCCTCCCCCGCGGCGTCGCGGTGATCGAGGCCGCCGAGGACCTTCCGGCGGCCGGCTTCGACCTGATCCTGGCCAGCGGCGCGTTGCATCGCGGCGAACGCGACCTGCCGCAGCGGCTGGCCAACGCGCTCGCCACCGGCGGCCTGCTGCTCGCGGTCGAGCCCGGCGCCTCGCTGTTCCGCGACCTCGTCTTCGGCCTGATCCCCGGCTGGTTCGAGGCCGGGCTCGGCGACATGCCGGTCGGCCGCCTCGACGACATCCCGGGCTGGCAGCGCACCCTCAGCGCCACCGGCCTCGTCAGCGTCGCGGTCGACCGCGCCGCCTCGGTCAACGGCGACGACCTCCTGCTCGTCGCCGAAGCGCCGCCCCGGCCCGGCAAGGCCGCCGCGCAGACCTTCGCCTTCGTCATCGGCTCGGACGACGAGTTCGCCGCCGAGACCGCCTCGTCGCTCGCGACCCTGCTCGTCGCCGCCGGCGTGCACGTCTCGATCATCCTCGACTCCGAGGCCTCGCTGCTGGAGCTGGAGCGCGAGACCCCGGACACGGTGGTGTTCCTGGCCGGCGCCTTCACCCGCGGCGGCGATGCCGCGGCGCGGTTGCGCGAACGCTGCCTCAGCCTGAAGCGCTGCACCGAGCATCTCGGCGCGCGCCAGACCAAGCTCTGGGTGGTCTCGCCCGGCGCGACCCGCGACGGCGGCGGGCAGGCCGCGTCCGTCGAGGCCGGGGTCTGGGCGTTCTCGCGCACGCTGGCCAACGAGATCGCGACGCTCGACGTGCGCCGCATCGACCTCGCCCCCGAGATCGGCTCGAAGCGCGCGGCCGAGCGCCTGCGCGACCTGATCCTCTCGGGCACGCAAGAGACCGAGATCGTTCTGGACGACGACCGCACCCGGGTGATCCGCTTCCGTCCCGGTCACACGCTCAGGCGGATCGATCCCGAGGCGGTGCCGGCCGAGGCCGCCCGCCTGGAGCGCAGCAACACCGGCGGCCTCAACGAGATGGTCTGGGGGCCGGCGATCCGCCGCGCGCCGGGTGCCGGCGAGGTCGAGATCGCCGTCGAGGCGACCGGCCTGAACTTCCGCGACGTGCTCTGGGCGCTCTCGATGCTGCCCGAGGAGATCCTGGAGGACGGCTTCGCCGGCCCCCGCCTCGGCCTCGAATGCGCCGGCCGCGTCGTCGCGGTCGGTGCCGGCGTCCAGGCGTTCAAGGTCGGCGATCCGGTCGTGGCCTTCGCGCAGTCCGGCTTCTCGACCCACATCGTCGTGCCCGAGCTGGTCGTCGCGCCGTCGCCCGCCGGCCTCGATCCGATGGCGGCGGCGACCGTGCCGGTCGCCTTCCTCACCGCCTATTACGGGCTGGTCTCCTGCGCCCGGCTGCGCCGCGGCGAATGGGTGCTGGTCCACGGCGGTGCCGGCGGCGTCGGCCTCGCCGCCCTGCAGATCGCCAAGCTCAAGGGCGCCCGCGTCATCGCCACCGCCGGCTCGCGCGAGAAGCGTGCGCTGGTCAAGGCGCTCGGCGCCGAGCACGTGCTTGACTCGCGCTCGCTCGCCTTCGTCGACGATATCCGCGCGCTCACCGGCACCGGCGTCGACGTGGTCCTGAACAGCCTGTTCGGCGAGGCGATGGAGCGCTCGCTCAACGCGCTGAAGCCGTTCGGCCGGTTCATCGAGCTGGGCAAGCGCGACTATGTCGCCAACACCCATATCGGCCTGCGTCCGTTCCGGCGGAACCTGAGCTACTTCGGCGTCGACCTCGACCAGGTGCTGCAGCACCAGGGCGACGACGGCGCACGGATGTTCCGCGAGGTGATGGCGCTGTTCAACGACGGCGGCCTCAAGCCCCTGCCCTACCAGCCGTTCACCGCCGACGAGACCTCGGACGCGTTCCGGCTGATGCAGCAATCGGGACACGTCGGGAAGATCGTGATCGCGCCGCCGAAGCCCGGCCGCGTGCTCACCGCCCGCAACACGCCCTTCACGGTCTCGACCGACGGCGTCCACCTGATCACCGGCGGCCTCGGCGGCTTCGGTGGCGTGGCGGCCCGCTGGCTCGCCGACCGCGGCGCGAAGAACCTCCTCCTCGTCGGCCGCAAGGGCGCCGAGTCCGACGAGGCCAAGGCCGTCGTCGCCGACCTGACCGCCCGCGGCGTGACGGTCGCGGCCACGCCGTGCGACATCACCAACCGCGTCGCGGTGGATGCATTGCTCGCCGGGATCGAGGCGTCGGGCCGCAAGCTCGCCGGCGTGATCCATGCGGCCGCCGTGCTGCAGGACGGGCTGATCGCCAACCTGGACGCCGCCGCGCTCGACGCGGTGATCGGCCCCAAGGTGATCGGCGCCCAGAACCTCGACGCCGCGACGCGCGACCGTGCGCTCGACTACTTCGTGGTGTTCTCCTCGGCCACGACCTTCATTGGCAATCCCGGCCAGGGCGCCTACGTCGCGGCCAACGGCTTCATGGAGGGGCTGGCGCGCCAGCGCCGCCGCCGGGGGCTGCCGGCGCTGGCCGTCGCCTGGGGCGCGATCGGCGACGTCGGCATGCTCGCCCGCAACAAGACGGTGATGGAGGGGCTTGCCGGCCGCGTCGGCGTGACGCCGATGGAGGCCCGCCGCTGCCTCGACCTCATGGCCGATGCGCTGGGCGTCCAGGGCTCGGCGCCCGACGACGCGGTGCTCGCCATCGCCTCGATGCATTGGGGCAAGACGCGCGAGCGCCTCGCGACCATGCGCTCGCCGAGCTACGACGACCTCGGCTCCGACCAGCAGATGGAGGCCGGCGCGGTCGCCGCGATCAGCATCGGCACGCTGCTCAAGGGCAACGACATCGACGCGGTGCGCAAGACCGTGTCCGACGCGATCGTCGAGGACATCGCCCGCATCCTGCGCCTGCCGAAGGACGACATCAGCCGCGTGCGCCAGCTCTCCGAGATCGGCCTCGACTCGCTGATGGGCGTCGAGCTCGGCGCCAGCCTGCAGGAGCGCTTCGGCCTCGATTCGCCGCCGGCGGGCCTATCCTCTGGGATGACCGTCAACGAGCTGTCGGAGTCCTTAATTCAGGCGGTTTCGGCGCCGATGGACGAGGCCGCCGGGGTCGCCCTGAGCCTCGCTTCGAGGCACGTCGGCAGCGAGGTCGATGCGGCGGTGCTCCAGCCGTTCCAGGATCTCGTCGAGAAGAAGAGCCTCGAGAGCAAAGAGATCCTGTCATGACGCAATCGCCACGGCCGGATGGGGGGCGCGCCGCGCTCGCGGGCTTCGTGACGAACCGGCTGGGACGCAACGCGCCCCGGCCGACCGCGCTCCGCGCGCCGGAGAAGGTCGGCGATCCCTCGGTGCAGGATTTCGCGAGCCTGCCCGGCTACCGCGAGCTGCGGCTGCAGCGCTCGGCCGCCGAGCTGATCGGCCTCGACAACCCGTTCTTCCACGTCCACGAGACCAAGGCCGGCGCGACCACCCGCATCGCCGGGCGGTCCTTCGTCAACTTCTCGTCCTATGACTACCTCGGCCTCAACGGCCACCCGCGCATCTCGGATGCCGCCCGCGCGGCGATCGCCGAGTTCGGCACCTCGTCGTCGGCGAGCCGCGTCGTCGCCGGCGAGCGGCCGGGCCACCTCAGCCTGGAGAAGGCGCTGGCGGCGCATTACCAGACCGAGGCCTGCGTGGTGATGGTGAGCGGGCACGCCACCAACGTCACGACGATCGGGGCGCTGCTCGAGCCGGGCGACGTGATCTTCCACGACAACCTGATCCACAACAGCATCGTCACCGGCGCGCAGCTGTCCGGCGCCCAGCGCCGCTCCTTCGCCCACAACGACCTCGACGCGCTCGAAACCCTGCTTCAGGCGACCCGGCACGAGCACCGCCGGGCCCTGATCGTGATCGAGGGCCTCTACAGCATGGACGGCGACGCGCCGGACCTCGCCGGCTTCATCGCCCTCAAGGAGCGTTACAACGCCTGGCTGATGGTCGACGACGCCCACGGGCTCGGCGTGCTCGGCCGAACCGGCGCCGGGCTGTTCGAGCATGCCGGCATCGACCCGAAGCGGGTCGACATCTGGATGGGCACCTTCTCGAAGACGCTCTCGGCCTGCGGCGGCTACATCTGCGGCGCCTCGACGCTGATCGAGTACCTGAAGTGCACGGCCGGCGGCTTCGTCTACAGCGTCGGCATGTCCCCGCCGCTCGCGGCCGCCGCCGAGGCCGCGCTCGCGGTGATGCACGACGAGCCGGAGCGGGTCGAGCGCCTGCGCCAGAACGGCGCCCTGTTCCTCGCCTGCGCGAAGAAGCGCGGGCTCGATACCGGGACCAGCATGGGGCTCGCGGTGATCCCTGTGATCGTCGGCGATTCGCTGAAGTCGGTGACGTTGTCCGATCGGCTGTACAAGCGCGGGATCAACGTGCAGCCGATCATCCACCCGGCCGTGCCCGAGCGCGCCTCGCGCCTGCGCTTCTTCATGACCTCGGAGCACACGCCCGAGCAGATCCGCGAGACGGTCGCCGCGGTCGCCGAGGAGCTCGCCGCCATCGAGAAGGGCGGCTCGCTGATCGAGCAGCTCCTGGCCAAGCGCAGCTGACGATCCGATCGATCGAGACCAATGACGCCCGGGTTCGAAGCCCGGGCGTTTTCCGTTTCAGTGATCGAGACAAGCAACGCGATCTGAATCGAGCGACTGTAGATCGTCGATCAACAAGTCTAGGATTGGGCGATCGGTTTTCGGTGACGAAGAGTGCTTCCGAACCTCGGCGAACGCGATGGCGATCGGCTGTCCCGAGCATTCGAGGATTGTCGACTTTACGGTCCTTTAACCACGACCTGCAACGTTGACGAGGTCTTCCAGGGACCGCCGACGATGCTCCATTCCGACCCGCTCCTGACCCGCCCCACCCTCACCCATACCGGCCTGCTCGCGCGGGCGGTCGATGGCCTGAAGGGCGAGGCCGCCTCTCCGGCCGAGATGTGGCGCCTGCTGACCGACAACTACATCGTCGATCTCGACGCGGTCGCGGCGCTGATGCCGATCCCCGAGCCCGAGCCGGTCTGGCTCGCCGCGCGGGGCTGATGCAGCAAGATCACAGGTGCGGCCGGCCTCGCCGAGCTGGCACGACATCTGCAAACCCCACAGCGTCATCAAGAGAAACGTCACGACGAGGAACGCCCGGACAAGAAACACGCGGTGGCTCGAACGCCTGAGCACCCCGCGGACCTGTCGATCGCTCGAACACGGGGTCCGTCATGTCCGAATTGTTGTCCGTTGCCCTCGTCTGCGCCGGGACGCTGCTGGCCCAGGATTGCTCCCGCGAGACCGCGCTCGACGTGATCGTCTCGCCGGCGCGCACGCCGATGGAGTGCATCATGCACGCCCAGACCATGGCCGCCGCGGCCGGGCTGCCCGGCGGCGACCATCGCTACCTCAAGGTCTCGTGCGAGCATCGGCGTACCGAAGCCGCCCCGGTGGTCGTCGTGCGCCGGGCGTCCTGAGCGCGGCTCAGCCGACCGCCGTCAGGGTGTCGCCGACCGCGAGGGTCCCGCCGGCGATCACCTCGGCATAGACGCCGCAATCGCGGTGGCCGAGACGCGCGTCGATCGCCCAGGGGATGTCGAGGTCGCGCACGCCGCTGACCGGGTCGACGTTGGTCGCCGCGCAGCGCACGGTGCGCTGGGTCAGCTTGAGGCGCAGCCCGCTCGGCGCCTCGAGCACGCGGCCGACCATCTCCAGCTCGGCCCAGGGGGCGAGCCCTTCCACGAAGAGGTTGCCGCGAAAGCGCAGCGGATCGACGGGCGCGCCGACGTAATCCTCGATCGCGCGCACGCTGGCGAGGTTGATCAGCGAGACGAAGCCGATCCTGGAATCGGTGAAGCGGTATCCGGTCTGCGCCGCCGCCGCCAGCACTCGCGGCGCGCCGCGCAGGGCGTGGGGCAGCAGGCGCCGCAACAGGTCCTCAAGCGTCGCCCGGCCCTCTTCGGTGTCGAGCTTGGCCTTGACGGTCTCGCCTTCGGCCTCGATGGTGAGCGTCGCGGTGGCGTCGTCGTAGCGGGTGCGCAGGCGCGCCAGCGCCTCGTCGCGCATCAGCATCATGTACTTCGTCTTGGGCTGATGACGCGGTGCGTTCGGGTCGAAGCCCGAATCGCCGTTCTCGACCGCGTAGAGCCGATCGCCCGGGAAGTTGCCCGACGTCTCGAGGTCCGCCCGTTCCAGCGGCTCGGGGCTGAACCCCTTCACGGGGTAGCGGTAGAGGGCGGAGAGCGTCGCGGTCATGCCGGCACCGTGGCCCGGATCTTCACATCGATGCAAGGGGTCTGCCCCCTCTTGTGGTGCGCAACTGCAACACCACATCCTCGATACCGGCGGCCATCGGCGCCGGGGCCTTCCGCGGCGGTTCCTCGTCGGGAGGCGGCGTCTCGGGCCGACATCGCGCCTTCCAGGGCGGCGGAGGCCGAAGCGGTAGGAAACAAGAACGCATGAATTTCGAGAAATACACCGAGCGCGCCCGCGGCTTCGTCCAGGCTGCGCAGAACCTCGCGATGCGCGAGGGCCATCCCCAATTGCAGCCGGGCCACCTGCTCAAGGTGCTGCTCGACGATCCCGAGGGCCTGTGCGCGGGCCTGATCGACCGGGCCGGCGGCCAGTCGCGCGTCGCCCTGGCGCAGATCGAGGCGTGGCTCGCCAAGCAGCCGAAGGTCTCCGGCAACGCAAGCCAGCCGCAGGCGACGCGCGACCTGATGCGCCTGTTCGACACCGCCGAGAAGGCTGCCGAGAAGGCCGGCGATTCCTACGTCACCGTGGAGCGCCTCCTGCTCGCGCTCGCCGTCGAGAAGGACACCGAGGCCGGCAAGGCGCTCGTCTCCGCCGGCGTGACGCCGGCTTCGCTCAACGGCGCGATCAACGCCCTGCGCAAGGGCCGGACGGCCGACAACGCTTCGGCCGAGAACGCCTACGACGCCCTGAAGAAGTACGCCCGCGACCTCACCGAAGCCGCGCGCGAGGGCAAGCTCGACCCGGTGATCGGCCGCGACGAGGAGATCCGCCGCACGATCCAGGTCCTGTCCCGGCGCACCAAGAACAATCCGGTCCTCATCGGCGAGCCCGGCGTCGGCAAGACGGCGATCGTCGAGGGGCTGGCCCTGCGCATCGTCAACGGCGACGTGCCCGAGAGCCTGAAGGAGAAGAGCCTTCTCGCCCTCGACCTCGGCGCGCTCATCGCCGGGGCGAAGTTCCGCGGCGAGTTCGAGGAGCGGCTGAAGGCCGTGCTGTCCGAGGTCACCGCGGCCGCGGGCGGCATCATCCTGTTCATCGACGAGATGCACACCCTGGTCGGCGCCGGAAAGGCCGATGGGGCGATGGACGCCTCGAACCTGCTGAAGCCGGCGCTGGCCCGCGGCGAGCTGCACTGCGTCGGCGCGACCACGCTCGACGAGTACCGCAAGCATGTCGAGAAGGATGCGGCGCTGGCCCGCCGCTTCCAGCCGGTCTTCGTCTCGGAGCCCACCGTGGAGGATACGGTCTCGATCCTGCGCGGGATCAAGGAGAAGTACGAGCAGCACCACGGCGTCCGCATCCAGGATTCCGCCTTGGTCGCGGCCGCGACGCTGTCGAACCGCTACATCACCGACCGCTTCCTGCCCGACAAGGCGATCGACCTCATGGACGAGGCCGGCTCGCGCCTGCGCATGCAGGTCGATTCGAAGCCCGAGGAGCTGGACAACCTCGACCGCGAGATCGTGCGCCTGAAGATCGAGGGCGAGGCGCTGAAGAAGGAGACCGATTCGGCCTCCCGCGACCGTCTGGCCCGGCTCGAGAAGGAGCTTGCCGACCTCGAGGAGCAGTCCGCCACCATCACCTCGCGCTGGAAGGCGGACAAGGACAAGCTCGGCGCCGCCGCCGAGCTCAAGAAGAAGCTCGACGAGGCGCGCAACGAGCTGGCCTCCGCCCAGCGCCAGGGGCAGTACCAGCGCGCGGGCGAGCTCGCCTACGGCGTGATCCCGGGGCTGGAGAAGCGGCTCGCCGAGATCGAGGCCGCGGCCGAGAGCGCGGTCGCGCGCGACGGCATGGTCGAGGAGGCGGTGACGCCGGCCCACATCGCGGGCGTGGTCTCGCGCTGGACCGGCGTGCCGGTGGACAAGATGCTGGAGGGCGAGCGCGACAAGCTGCTCGCGATGGAGGACGCGATCGGCAGGCGCGTCGTTGGCCAGCGCGAAGCGGTGGAAGCGGTCTCGACCGCGGTGCGCCGCGCGCGCGCCGGCCTGCAGGACCCGAACCGGCCGATCGGCTCGTTCATGTTCCTCGGGCCGACCGGCGTCGGCAAGACCGAGCTGACCAAGGCGCTCGCCAGCTTCCTGTTCGACGACGACACCGCGTTGGTGCGCATCGACATGTCGGAATACATGGAGAAGCACTCCGTGGCCCGGCTGATCGGCGCGCCCCCCGGCTATGTCGGCTACGAGGAGGGCGGCGCGCTGACCGAGGCGGTGCGGCGCCGGCCGTATCAGGTCGTGCTGTTCGACGAGATCGAGAAGGCGCATCCGGACGTGTTCAACGTCCTGCTGCAGGTTCTCGACGACGGGCGCCTGACCGACGGGCAGGGGCGGACGGTCGACTTCCGCAACACGCTGCTGATCATGACCTCGAACCTCGGGGCCGAGTATCTGGTGGCGCAGAGCGAGGGCGAGGACACCGATGCGGTGCGGGACGACGTGATGGGCGTGGTGCGAAGCCACTTCCGGCCGGAGTTCCTGAACCGGATCGACGAGATCATCCTGTTCCACCGGCTCAAGCGGGCGGAGATGGGCGCCATCGTCGACATCCAGCTCGTCCGCCTCCAGAAGCTGCTGGAGGAGCGCAAGATCGTCCTCGACGTCGACGCCGAGGCGCGCGCCTGGCTCGCCGACCGCGGCTACGACCCGGCCTACGGGGCGCGGCCGTTGAAGCGGGTGATCCAGAAGACGGTGCAAGACCCGCTGGCGGAGCTACTGCTGTCGAGCAAGATCCACGACGGCGAGAGCGTGCCGGTGGCGGTGGGGCCGGACGGCCTCGTCATCGCCGGCACCGCGACAGCGCCGCGGCGGCGGCCGGCCAACGTGACGCTGAACTGACCTCGTGCGGCGCATCGGTTTCGAACCGGTGCGCCGCAGTTCTCGTGAAACGCTGCGCTCAGCGCACGACGACGTGGTATCGCTGCCGCAACGGATTGCCGAGCGGCCCGATGTACTCGACCGTGAAGCTGTCCTCACCGACCGTTCCCAGCGCGGTGCTGTAGATCAGCTGCGTCGCCGGCACCTTCCGCGTGTTGCACAGCGATCGCGGATTGTAGAAGCCGAAGCTCGGATATTCCCGGCCCTGACGGACCGTGACGCTGCCGAGCCGCGGCGGATCGATGAGGCCAAGCGACCCGGCGCCCATCGAGTGGCAGGCCGGATCGAGGTAAATGCGCCAACCGATCTTCTGGCTCTGGCCGGACGCGACGACGCGCTCCTGGTCAGCCAGGAATTGTGCGTAGGCGATATGTGAAGACACGCCAAGGTAAAAAGTTGCCAGAAGAAATGCAATTACGCGTTTCATCTTGAGTCTCCGAATCGAAACCGCAATCACATCGCACGACATTATGGTTATTGAGAAGCCCATGACATCGGGAGCTTCGTGACATCCGCGACCTCAGCGTAGAGAGAAATGCGACGCCGGCAGGCGGAGTGGTGCGGGGCGGCAAACCGTGCATTCTGGCCGTCGGCGACGCGCGCGCCGTCCGCGGCGCTTCTGGCCTTCCACCGACGGAACGATCCGGCTGACATGCTGACCTACGCCATCGGCGACATCCACGGCTGCGCCGACCTGCTCGACGCCCTGCTCGCCCGCATCGAGGCCCATGCGGCGGGCGAGCCCTATCGCCTCGTCTTCCTGGGCGACTACATCGACCGTGGCCCGGACAGCGTGCGGGTGCTGCAGACGGTCAGCCGCCTGCACTGGAGCGATCCCGGGCGCGTCGCCTGCCTGATGGGCAACCACGAGGCGATGCTGCTCTCCGCACTGACGACCCCGGGGGCCGACGCGCTGTGGCTGCGCAACGGCGGCGCGGAGACGCTGGCCTCGTTCGGCGTGGACGAGGCGGCCGCGATCCCCGGCGACGTGCTCGACTGGATCGAAGGGCTGCAGACGGTGCATGCGGATGCCCGCCGCTGGTTCGTCCATGCCGGCTTCAGGCCGGGGTCCGACCCGGAGACCGCCGAGGTGCAGGACCGCCTCTGGATCCGCGAGCCGTTCCTCGCCGAGGATCACGATTTCGGCCGCCACGTCGTCCACGGCCACACGCCGCAAACCGGCGGCAACCCGGAGGTTCGCCCGTTCCGGACCAACCTCGACACGGGCGCCGTCTATGGCGGAGCGTTGACCGCGGGCGTGTTCTCGGATGCGCAGGGGCCGGCGCTGACGTTTTTGCAGGTCCGGGCGGACTGACCGGCTCCGACCTGCGCAATGCGAAGCGATCGGCCGAGTCGTCCCAAACCCCCGATCATCGGGGGGCCACGACCCGCGCCGGGTTGCCGACCACCGTCGCGCCGGCCGGCACGTCCCGCGTCACGACGGCGCCGGCACCGATGATCGCGTCGTCGCCCACCGTCACGCCCGGCAGGATCAGGGCGGCCCCGCCGATCCAGACGTTGGCGCCGATCGCGATCGGGCGACCGAACTCGAGGCCAGACCGGCGCGCCTCGGGATCGCGCGGGTGGTCCGCGGTGAGAATCTGGACGCCCGGCCCGATCTGCGTGCACGCACCGATCGTCACCGCGACCACGTCGAGGATCACGCAGCCGAAGTTGAGGAACGCCTCCGGGCCGAGCGTGATGTTGTAGCCGTAGTCGCAATGGAATGGCGGCCGGATCACCGCCTTCGGGCCGACGCCGCCGAGATGAGCGGCCAGCAGCGCGTGCCGCTCGGCCGACGGCAGCGCCAGCGTGGTGTTGTAGTGCGCGAGCCACGCCATGTTGGCGGCGGCATCCCGACGAAGCTCGGGATCGCCCGCGCGGTAGAGCGCGCCCGCGAGCATCTTCTGTTTCTCGGATCCCGACATCGGGCCTCGCGGTCACCTTGGGCGTGGAGAGCGGTCGTCAAGCCGCGCCTGTCCCGGCAGGGGCTCAACGCCTGGCCGGGATGAACGCCGCGATCGCCCCCAGGGTCCAGCCTGCCATCAGCAGGATGCCGCCCGACGGCGCGGCCATCGGGAACAGCGGCTGCCCGGCAAGCGCGCGGAGCGCGAGGTCACCGGAGAACAGCGCGAGGCCCAGCACAAGCGCCCAGGCGGCGATCCGGGTGGCGATCGCATGGGTCAGGCCGGCGGCGGCGAGTCCGGCGAGGGCCAGGATCGCGGGGGCATGGAACAGCAGGAACTGCGCCGCGGTCTTGAGGCTGTCCGCCCCCGGGATGTGGGCGGCCGCGGCGCTGGCTGCGACGCCGAGCCCGCCGGCGAGGCAGGCCAGGGCGACGAGGGCCCGATCCTTGACGGCAAGCATCAGGCGCCGCGCTCGGCCATCAGCCGGGCCACGGCGGCGCGCAGCTCGGGCACGCCGCGGTCGTCGCGGCTCGAGGTCAGCAGGATCTGCGGATAGGCCGCCGGACGCCGGGCGAGCGCGGCCTGGATGCCGGCGATGCGCGCGTCGATCTCGGACTTCTTCAGGGCGTCGCCCTTGGTCAGCACGATCTGGTAGCTCACGGCGGCCTTGTCGAGCCCGTCGAGCACGTCGGTGTCGATGCCCTTCAGCCCATGGCGGGAATCGATCAGCATGAAGACCCGCGCGAGGTTGGCGCGGCCCTTGAGGTAGGCGTGGATCAGGTCGGTCCAGGCCTCGACCTTCTCCTTGCCGACCGCGGCGTAGCCGTAGCCCGGCATGTCGACCAGCGTCAGGCGCTCGCCGATCCGGAAGAAGTTGAGCTGCTGGGTCCGCCCCGGCGTGTGCGAGGTGCGGGCCAGCGTGTTGCGCCCGGTCAGCGCGTTGACGAGGCTCGACTTGCCGACGTTCGAGCGGCCGGCGAAGGCGATCTCGACGCCTTCCATCGCCGGCAGCGTCCCGAGCGAGGGCGCCGCCGCGACGAAGTCGGCGGCGCCTGCGAACAGCAGGCGGCCGCTCTCGGCGAGCGCCGCATCTTCCTGCTCCTGCTGTGTCACGTCAGCTCTTCGCAGGCGCGGTCTTGCCGCCGCGCTTGAACGTGTTCCGCAGGTTGTCCCACAGCTCCACCTTCACGCCGTTGCGGCGCATGATGACGTATTGCTGCGTCACCGAGAGGGTGTTGTTCCAGGCCCAGTAGATCACCAGGCCGGCCGGGAACGAGCCGAGCATGAAGGTGAACACGATCGGCATGAAGGTGAAGATCTGCGCCTGCACCGGGTCCGGCGGGGCGGGGTTCATCTTCATCTGCACGAACATCGTCACGCCCATGATGATCGGCCAGATGCCGAGATGGACGAAGTCCGGCGCCGCGAAGGGCAGCAGGCCGAACAGGTTGACGATGCTGGTCGGATCGGGCGCGGCGAGGTCCTGGATCCAGCCGAAGAACGGCGCGTGACGCATCTCGATGGTGATGAACAGGACCTTGTACAGCGCAAAGAAGACCGGGATCTGCACCAGCACCGGCCAGCAGCCGGCGACGGGGTTGATCTTCTCCTTCTTGTACAGCTCCATCATCGCCTGTTGCTGCTTCATCTTATCGTCTTTGTACCGCTCCCGGATGGCGGTCATCTCGGGCTGCACGGCCTTCATCTTGGCCATGGAGACGTAGGAGCGGTTGGCGATCGGCAGGAACAGCAGCTTGAGGCAGAAGGTCACGATCAGGATCGCGACGCCGAAATTGCCGAAGAGGTGGAAGAAGAAGTCCAGCGCCCGGAACATCGGCTTGGTGATGAAGTGGAACCAGCCCCAGTCGATCATCAGGTCGAACTGCTTGATGCCGAGGTTCTTCTCGTAGCCGTTGATCGTGTTGACCTCCTTGGCGCCGGCGAACAGGCGCTGGGTGGTCGAGGCGGTGGCGCCCGGCTCGATGCTGCGGCCGTCGCCGCGCACGCTCGCCTGGTAGATCTTGGTCGCGCCGTCAGTGCGCTCGGTGAACGCGCCGGTATAGGACATCGTCTGGTCGGGGATCGCGGCCGCGGCCCAGTACTTGTCGGTGATGCCGACGAAGCCGCCGGTGACGTTCGCCCAGGCCTTGCCCTTGGTGGCGGCCCCGCCGTAGGCCGGCTCCTTGGCGAGGTGATCGTAGGTGTATTCCTGCAGGCCGTCGCCGCCGAGCACGCCGATCATGCCCTCGTGCAGCACGTAGTAGCCCTGGGTGTGCGGCTTACCCCAGCGCGAGACGAGGCTGTAGGGATAGAGCGTGACGGCGTTCGCGCCCTTGTTCTCGACCTCGTCGCGGACCGTGAACATGTACTTGTCGTCGACGGCGAGGATGCGCTTGAACACCAGCCCCGCGCCGTTGTCCCACGACAGCGTCACCGGCATGTTCACGCCGAGCGTCTGGCCGTCGGCGGTCCAGACGGTGTCGTTGGTCGGAAGCGGGCCCGCGGCGGCGCCGACCCAGCCGAACTCGGCGTAGTACGGCGCTTCCGTCCCGGCCGGCGACAGCAGCACGATCTCCGGGCTCTTGTCGTCCACGGTCTCGTGGTAGTTCTTCAGCGCGATGTCGTCGATGCGGCCGCCCTTGAGCGCGATCGACCCGGCCAGCGCCGGGGTCTCGATCTTGATGCGGGGCGAGCGGGCGAGCGCCTCGGTGCGGCCGATCGGGCCGGTGGCGGCGTTGGGCAGCGTGCCGGCGACGGGGGCGGCCGGGCCGCCCTCCTTCGGGCTCGGCGAGGGCACGCCGTCCGGCGTCACGCCGGGGCTCTGCTGGGCCGCCTGGTTCTGGATGTTGGCCTGGCGCTGCTGCTCGACCCGCGGCGCGGCGACGAAGTAGTTCCACCCGAGCAGCACGACCAGCGACAGGGCGATGGCCACGAACATATTCGTCTTGTCATTGCCCATCGGGGCCACCGTCGCACGCGTTCGAGGTTGCTGAGGGCGCACGGGCTGGTGCCGCTGCGCGATCGGATCTTTGGGGCGTCGCTTCCCGGGATGGCGCCGGCCCCTTGCCGCGGCCCTTCGCGGATCCCGGCTTGCCGGAGCGCGACGGACGGGCGCGCTCGCTCGGCCCGCGGGGCTTGGCCACCGCGGGGATCGCCCGGCGCAGGTCGTCCTTGAGGATGTCGAACGCGGCGTCGATCGCCGGGCGACGGGCGATCAGCACGACGTCGGCCGCGACCGCGCCGAACTCGGGCCCGAGTTCGGCGACCGCGGCGCGAAGGCGCCGGCGGATGCGGTTGCGCTCGGTGGCATGGCCGACCCGCTTGGTGATCGTGAAGCCGAGATGGAGCCCGGCGATCGATTCGCCGTCCCGGGTCTCGCACGCCTCGCGCACGCGGCCCTGCGCCGTCAGGCGCTCGGTGTGGAAGCGGCGCCCGTCGGCCGCCGCCAGAAAGTCCGGCCGCCGCCTCAGCCGCGCGATCGCCGCGCGATCCGTCGTCGGCAGATCCGTCGTCGGCAAGTCGGTCGCAGGCAAGTCGGTCATAGGCATGGGAAGCTCGGCCTCGCTCACGCCTCGGGCACCCTCCGCGCCGCGATGGGCGGCGCGACGGTCACGCTCAGGCCGAGAGCTTCTTGCGGCCGTGCGCGCGACGACGGGCGATGACCTTGCGGCCGCCGGCGGTCGCCATGCGGGCGCGGAAACCGTGACGGCGCTTCCGGACGAGGCGGCTCGGCTGGTAGGTTCTTTTCATGGCTCTTCAAGCCTCCAAAGGTCGAGGCGCGCTCGCGGGCGGCTGACGCCGCACCCGACCTTCACGCGTCTTTGAATTGTGAATGCACGTGCGGACGGCGCCCGAACGGAGCGCCATCGCGACTGCGCGGCTTATGGCGGATGGGATTTACCGAGTCAACGTTTTGGCGGGCCTCCGATGCCGGCGCGCGCGTCAGTGGCCCTCGAATTCCATCAGGGTCCGCACGGGCACGTCGAGGTCGCGCAGCTTCTGCGCACCGCCGATCTCGGGCAGGTCGATCACGAAGCAGGCGGCCACCACCTCGGCCCCGATCTGGCGGAGCAGGTTCACCGCCGCGGTCGCGGTCCCGCCGGTGGCGATCAGGTCGTCCACGAGCAGCACCCGGTCGCCCGGCTTGATCGCGTCGACGTGGATCTCCAGCTCGTCGGTGCCGTATTCGAGGGTGTAGGCGATCGACACCGTCTTGTGGGGCAGCTTGCCCTTCTTGCGCACCGGCACGAAGCCCGCCGAGAGCTGGTGCGCGACCGCCCCGCCGAGGATGAAGCCGCGCGCCTCGATGCCGGCGACCTGATCGATCCGCCCGCCCGCGAACGGATGCACCAGCGCGTCCACCGCCCGGCGGAAGGCGCGCGGGTCGCTGAGCAGCGTGGTGATGTCCCGGAACACGATGCCGGGCTTCGGATAGTCGGGGATCGAGCGGATCGATTCCTTCAGGGCGATGTGGCGGCGTTCCATGCCGGGCGGGCCTTCCTCGTGGTGATCGGCGGCTTAGAGCAGATGGCGCGCACCCTGGCCAGTTCGGCGCTCAGCCGTTGACCTTGCGCAGGATCGCGACGAGCTCCCGGTGCAGGCCCTCGTTGCCGCAGGCCACCGACTTCGCGGCGAGGGGCTCCGAGGCGCCGTCGGCCGAGGTGACGAAGCCGCCGGCCTCGCGCACCAGGATGATGCCGGCGGCGATGTCCCAGGTCTGCAGGTCGCGCTCCCAGTACAGGTCGAGGCGGCCGCAGGCGACGTAGGCGAGGTCGAGGGCCGCCGAGCCCATCCGGCGGGTGCCGCCGGAGACCGCCATCACCGCGGCGACCTCGCGCAGCAGGCGGGGATGGTTGCCGCGGCCGAGATAGGGCGTGCCGTAGGCGCTCAGCGCGTCGGCCATGTCGACCCGGCCCGAGACGCGCAGGCGCCGGTTGTTGAGGTAGGCGCCCTTGCCGCGCTCGGCCACGAACAGCTCGTCCTTGACCGGATCGTAGATCACGCCGGCGACCACCTGGCCCTCGCGCTCGAGCCCGACCGAAATCGCGAAGTGCGGGATGCCGTGCAGGAAGTTCGAGGTGCCGTCGAGCGGATCGACGTGCCAGACGTGGCTCTTGTCGGTGCCCTCGACGATGCCGGATTCCTCGAGAACCATGCCGTAGCCCGGCCGCGCCTTCGTCAGCGCGTCGCGCAGCACCTCCTCGGCCTTGCGGTCGGCCGCCGAGACGAAGTCGCCGGGGCCTTTTCGCGAGACCTGAAGGTTCTCGATCTCGCCGTAGTCGCGCCGCAGCCCCCGCGAGGCCTTGCGCACGGCATCGACCATCACGGTCATTAGGGGAGAGGAGATCATCGGGGAGCCTCGAGCGTTCGCGCGTCGTTTGACGCCGCGTTAAACGCTCTCGGGCGCAGAATCGAGGGCCGGGCGGGGTATGCCTGTCATCCGCGCACGGGCCGGTCCGGCGCCGGATTCAATTCGGGTCGGCAATCGAGGAGCGGTGATCGAGGCGATGCGATGTCGTCACTGACCCCCATCGTGCTGCTTCACGGGCTTGGGCGGACGCCGAGGAGCATGGCCCGGCTGGCGCGGCGCCTCGAAGCGCTGGGCCATCAAACGCTCATCCCGGGCTATCCCTCGCAGAGCCGCGGGGTTCATGCGTGTGCGACGGGCCTCGAGCCTGTGGTCGAGGCTTTCCGGCAGCGTACCGGTCGAGCCATCGCGTTCGTCACCCACTCGATGGGCGGACTCGTGGCGCGCTGCCTCGCGACGGATCCGAATGACTCTCGGGCTATCGTGATGTTGGCGCCGCCGAACAGAGGCAGCGAAGTGGCCGATCACCTGTTCCGGTATCGTCTCGCGCGGGCGATGCTTGGTCCGGCACTCGCCGACCTGAGATCAGGCGTGCCTGACAAGCTGCCGATCCCACCCTGTTCGATCGGGATCATCGCCGGCACGCGGGCTTGGTTGCCGTTCACGGGACGTGTCATTGCTGGCCCGCACGACGGCTTGGTCGGTCTCGCCCGCACGCGCATCGCCGGACCGCACGACTGGATTGTCGTGGATGCCGCGCATACGCTGCTGATGAACCATCCGGACGTGTTCGAGGCGACGGGCGCCTTCCTGAGGGACGGCCGCTTCCCGGACCATCTGCATGATCTGCCGGACGACGTCATTGGCCCGGCACGGTAGGCGCCATCGCCGTTTCGCCGTCCAGCTTGTCCCGGCACGCGACGGTTCCCGTCCAAGCGAAGATCCGAGGCGATCGCGTTGGCCGAGGCCTTCTCGCCCTTCCGGTGCTTGCAGTGGAGAAGCGTCACGGTGCCGTGTTCGGCGTCGGCGCCGACCGACGGTCTGGCTGCCGGGCGGCATCAGCACCGACCATTATCGTCATGACGAGGGCGCAATCGCCGTGCGCCGCTCGAATTGAGCCTTATGCTCGCAACGCCATCGCTGGCGCCGCCGGAGGGGATGGATCCCAATCAGGCGATGATGCCGGAGCATAGTGACTGAAGCTCATGGCCACCGTAGCGCGACCGCCAGCCAGCGAGTGCAGCGGTTGATCATATCCGATCATGCCAGAGAGCGGCACCATGGCGTTGACGACGTTCGCGTTGCCGCGCATGTCCTGGCCCTGGATCTGGCCGCGGCGGGAGTTGAGATCGCCGATCACCGAGCCGGTATACTCCTCCGGCGAGACGACCTCGACCTTCATCACCGGCTCGAGCAGCACGGAGCCACCCTTCTGCAGGGCCTCGCGCAGCGCCGCCCGGGACGCGATCTCGAAGGCCAGCGCCGAGGAGTCGACGTCGTGATAGGCGCCGTCGATCAGCTCGACCTTGATGTCGACCACCGGGAAGCCGGCGAGGATGCCGGCGCCGAGGACCGAGTTGAGCCCCTTCTCGACGCCCGGGATGTACTCCTTGGGCACCGCGCCGCCGATCACCTTCGAGGCGAACTCGAAGCCCTTGCCCGGCTCGTTCGGCTCGACCACGAACTTCACCCGCGCGAACTGGCCCGTGCCGCCGGTCTGCTTCTTGTGGGTGTAGTCGATCTCGGTCCGGCGGGTCAGCTTCTCGCGGTACGCCACCTGCGGCTGGCCGATGTTGGCGTCGACCTTGTAGGTGCGGCGCAGGATGTCGACCTTGATGTCGAGGTGGAGCTCGCCCATCCCGCGCAGGATGGTCTGGCCCGACTCCTGATCGGTGGAGACGCGGAAGGACGGATCCTCCGCCGCGAGCTTGGCGAGCGCGATGCCGAGCTTCTCCTGATCGGCCTTCGACTTCGGCTCGACCGCGATCTCGATGATTGGCCCCTGATCGTTCGGCATCGCAAGCGCCCTCGAAGAGCTGAAATCGCCACCTGACGATCCTCTATGAAGGAAATCCCTATCGGACTCAATGCGCACTATGCCTATAGTCCTAAGATAGTCATCACTGCCAGCGAGTTTTTTCGAAGGATCCGTTTCTTGGCTGGGCACGTCGAATAGTATGCGTCGACGGAATGCCGAGTCTACCAGTGCGCGATCAGGACATTATTCCAGTGCGACCATCGCTGCGTCGCTTGGTAAGGAATACTGATGAACCATCCCGACGTGGCGGAAGCGGCCCTCGCCTTCCTGCGCGACCGCCGCTTCCCGGATCGGTTGCGCGACATGCCGGGCGGAGCTGTCCGCCCGGCGCGATAGGGCCTCAGCCCGCCATCGCCGCTTTGAGGTTCTCGTCGACCTTGTCGAGGAAGCCGGTGGTGGAGAGCCACTTCTGCTCGGGCCCGACCAGGAGGGCGAGATCCTTGGTCATGAAGCCCGCCTCGACGGTGTCGACGCAGACGGTCTCGATCGTCGTCGCGAACTTGGCGAGCTCGGCGTTGCCGTCGAGCTTGGCCCGGTGGGCGAGGCCGCGGGTCCAGGCGAAGATCGAGGCGATCGAGTTGGTCGAGGTCTCCTTGCCCTTCTGGTGCTCGCGGTAGTGGCGCGTCACCGTGCCGTGCGCGGCCTCGGCCTCGACGGTCTGGCCGTCCGGCGTCATCAGCACCGAGGTCATCAGGCCGAGCGAGCCGAAGCCCTGCGCCGCCGTGTCGGACTGCACGTCGCCGTCGTAGTTCTTGCAGGCCCAGACGTAGCCGCCGGACCACTTCAGGCACGAGGCGACCATGTCGTCGATCAGCCGGTGCTCGTAGGTGATGCCGAGCGCCTGGAACTTGCCCTTGAACTCGGCGTCGAACACTTCCTGGAACAGGTCCTTGAAGCGGCCGTCATAGGCCTTGAGGATGGTGTTCTTGGTCGACAGGTAGACCGGGTACTTGCGTGCGAGGCCGTAGTTCAGCGAGGCGCGGGCGAAGTCGCGGATCGAGTCGTCGAGGTTGTACATCGACATCGCGACGCCGGCGGCCGGGAACTTGAACACCTCCTTCTCGATCACGGTGCCGTCGTCGCCCTCGAACTTGATCGTCAGGCGGCCCTTGCCCGGCACCTTGAAGTCGGTGGCGCGGTACTGGTCGCCGTAGGCGTGGCGGCCGATGACGAAGGGCTGGGTCCAGCCCGGCACGAGGCGGGGCACGTTCTTGCAGATGATCGGCTCGCGGAAGATGACGCCGCCGAGGATGTTGCGGATCGTGCCGTTGGGCGAGCGCCACATCTCCTTGAGCTTGAACTCCTCGACGCGCTGCTCGTCGGGGGTGATGGTAGCGCACTTCACGCCGACGCCGTGGCGCTTGATCGCCTCGGCCGCGTCGACCGTCACCTTGTCGTTCGTGGCATCGCGATGTTCGACGCCGAGGTCGTAATAGTCGAGGTCCAGGTCGAGATAGGGGTGGATCAGCTTGTTCTTGATCTCGGACCAGATGATCCGGGTCATCTCGTCGCCGTCGAGCTCGACGACGGGCTTCGCCACCTTGATCTTGTCCATGAGCCGCTGCCTTCCGTGGTAATCCGGGCGGGCCCCATGCAAATGCCGTGCGGCCGCGGGGCGGGTCATAGCGCGGGCGTTTCCCGGGCGAAAGCCGGGGGCGCGGACAGGCCGCCGGGGCTGTCATGCAAGCTCGGCCGTGCGGCGCTTAGGGGTGGACATCCGGGCGTCCGGCTGGGATCAGCGCGCATCCATCACGCGTGAGGAGCAACCATGAGCGAGCGCATCATCCTGCGGGCCGGCGAGGCGCTGGTCGCTGGCGGGCCGCCGAACACCGCATCCGAGCCGGAGGTGATCATCGGCGAGCTCGACGGGCCGGTCGGCACCGCGCTGGCCACGCTGACCGGCGACCAGGTCGTCGGCCATTCCCGCGTCTTCGCGCTGCTGAACACCGACATCATGGTGCGGCCGGTGACGCTGTGCGTCTCCAAGGTCAGCGTCACGGAATCGAAGTACACCTCGATCCTGATGGGCACGGTGCAGTTCGCCATCGCCAACGGCGTGCTCGACGCGGTCCGCGCCGGCTACATCCCCAAGGAGAAGGCCAACGACCTCGGCATCATCTGCTCGGTCTGGCTCAGCCCCGGCGTGATCCAGGCCGAGACCGTCGACCACAAGGCGCTGTTCGACATCCAGCGCCGCGGCATGACGGAGGCGATCCGCAAGGCGATGACCAACGAGCCCTCGATCGACTGGCTGCTGGAGAACCAGGACAAGATCGTGCACAAGTATTATCAGATGGGCCTCGACGGGAAGATCTGATCCTTGCGGCTGAGACCCTCCGGTCCGGCCGGCGGCCCTTCCGCACGGCGGACGTCCATGCGAGAGCGCCGCGCATGAGCGCCCCCGTCGTCATCCTCGTCGAACCGCAGCTGGCCGAGAACATCGGCATGACCGCCCGCGCCATGGCGAATTTCGGGCTGTCGGAGCTGCGGCTCGTCGCACCGCGCAACGGCTGGCCGAAGAAGGGCGCGCGCGAGGCCGCCTCCGGCGCGACGCATGTGCTCGCCGCCGCCAAGGTCTTCGCGACGCTCCCAGACGCCGTCGCCGACCTCACCATGCTGCTCGCGACCACCGCGCGGGAGCGCGGGCAGATGAAGCGCGTGCTACTGCCCGACGCCGCGATGACGGAGGCGGCCGAGCGCGGCGCGAACGCCGAGAAGGTCGGGGTGATGTTCGGCCGCGAGCGCGTCGGGCTCCTGAACGACGAGGTCTCGCTGGCCGATGCCATCGTCACCTTTCCCGTCGCCGAGGCATTCCCGTCGCTCAACCTCGCCCAGGCCGTGCTGCTGGTCGGCTACGAGTGGCGGCGCGCGGCGGGCCTCGCCCGACCGCGCTTCACCGGCGAGATCCGGGCGCCGCAGGCGACCCGCGAGGCGCTGCTCTCCTTGTTCGACATCCTCGAGGCGACGCTCGCGCGCGCCGGATTCTACCCGCCGCAGAAGCGCGAGATCATCGCCCGCAACATGCGCGACCGGCTCCACCGCATGAGCCTGACCGACCAGGACGTGCGCACCTTCCGCGGTGCGCTCAAGGCGCTCGAACGCGGGGCGCACCGCCGACCGGACGACGCGTCCTAGAAGATTTTTTGGTGATCCCCGGATCACGAAAAACGCTCTATCTTGTCGAGAGATCGCATTGTCTTCACGCGAGCCGGGATCCACCTCGCTGGAAGATGCTCTAGCTGCGATCGGCCGGCTTGCGGGCCGAGGCGGCCGCGGCGCGGCTCGACTGGGCGGCGAGGCTGCGCAGCGAGGCGAGGTTGGCGGCGACCTCCGCGGGCGGCAGGTCGCGCCGCAGGATCGCCTCGGCCTCGTCGAACCGGCTCTTCAGGCCGAGCACCAGGGCGAGGTTGCCGCGCACCCGCGCGTCTGCGCCGGGCCGCGAGACCGCGACGCGCATCGTCTCCTCGGCGCGGTCGAGCTGGCGCGCCAGCGCGTAGGACAGACCGAGATTGGACAGGACGGAGGGCTCGTCGGGGCGGATCTTGAGGGCCGCTTCGTAGAAGCTCTGCGCGCGGGCGTGGTCGCCGAGCTGGTCGGAGACGGAGCCCTGCGCCGACAGGATGCGCCAGTCGGGCTGCGCCGGGGAATGGGCGTTCTGCAGCACGTCCTGCGCCTCCTGCAGCCGTCCGACCTCGACCAGGGACTTGCCGTAGGCGCCGAGCACCGCCGTGTTGCGCGGGTTCCGCAGGGCGGCCTGCTGCAGCACCGCGCTCGCCTGGGCGCGTTGGTCGGTGGCCCGCAGCGCCTGCGCGTAGCGCATCGCGATGCCGAGATCGTTCGGGTTGGCGGCGTAGGATTCGGCGAGCGACTCGACCTGCCCGGCCGCGATGCGCGGGGCGTCGATCGAGCCGGTGGTCTCGGGCGAGCGCGACTGGCACCCGGCGGCCACGAGGGTGACCAGGCAGGCGGCGACCAGGCGGGGGGCCGAACCCCAGGCGAACGGGGCCGTATTCGGCCGGAGGGCCGCGATCATGGAATGCTCCGTCGAGGTCCGGCAGGAGGTTCTTCCCGTGCCGGACGGGACGGTGATAGAGCGTTAACCCTAACCCGGGGTTAAGCGCCCGGCCCGGCCAGGACCGCATGACAGACACCGCACCGTCCCTTCCGCCCCTGTTGCCGGCCGGAACCTCCGGCATCCCGATCTCCCTGGTCGCGAAGGACGGGTGGCCGAGGATCGAAGCCGGCCTCGACGCCGCGCAGCGGACCTATGCGGCGGCGATCGGCTTCGCGGCCAAGCCCGGGCAGGTCGCGTTGCTGCCCGCCGCCGACGGGACGCTCGCCCGCGTTCTGTTCGGCCTCGGCGAGACCGACGCGGCCGGCCACGATCGGCTTCTCGCCGGCAAGCTCCCCGGCCTGCTGCCGCCCGGCACCTACGCCTTCGCGGATGCCGAGGCGCCGGCCGAGGCGGCGCTCGCCTGGCTGCTCGGATCCTATCGCTTCTCGCGCTACCGCCCCGCCGGGCCGGAGCGCCCCCGCCTCGTCGCGCCGGACGGGATCGACGCCGCCGACACCGATCGCATCGCCGCCGCGGTCGCGCTCGGGCGCGACCTCGTCAACACGCCGGCCAACGACCTCGGCCCGGCCGAGATCGAGGCGGCGGCGCGCGCGCTGGCCGAGCGGCACGGGGCGACGATCACGGTCATCGCCGGCGCCGAGCTCGAGCGCGATTTCCCGCTGGTCCACGCGGTCGGCGCCGCCTCGACCCGCCCGCCCCGGCTGATCGACCTCACCTGGGGGCCGGCCGACGCGCCGCGGGTGACGCTGGTCGGCAAGGGCGTCGCCTTCGACACCGGCGGCCTCGACATCAAGCCGTCGGCCGGCATGCTGCTGATGAAGAAGGATATGGGCGGCGCAGCCGCAGCCCTCGCCGCCGCCGACATGGCGATGGGCGCCGGCCTGCGCCTGCGGCTGCGCCTGCTCATCCCGGCTGTGGAGAACGCGATCTCCGGCGAGGCCTTCCGCCCCGGCGACGTGATCCGCAGCCGCGCCGGGCTCACCGTCGAGATCGGCAACACCGATGCCGAGGGCCGGCTGATCCTCGCCGACGCGCTGGCGCTCGCCGATGCCGACGCGCCCGAGCTGCTGATCGACTTCGCGACGCTCACCGGCGCCGCCCGCGTGGCGCTCGGCCCCGACCTGCCGGCGTTCTTCACCGAGGACGACGCGTTCGCCGCCGCGTTCGAGGCGGCGGGCCGCGCCGCGGCCGATCCGGTCTGGCGCCTGCCGCTGCACGCGCCCTATGCGAGCCTGCTCGCCTCGAAGGTGGCCGACCTCAACAACGTCTCCGGCGGCCCCTTCGCCGGGGCGATCACCGCCGCGCTGTTCCTGCGCCGCTTCGCCCCGAGCACCAAGCGCCACGTCCACCTCGACCTCTACGGCTGGAACCCCTCGGCCAAGCCCGGCCGGCCGGAGGGCGGCGAGGTGCAGACCGCGCGCCTGGTCTACGCGCTGCTCAAGGAGCGCTACCCGGCGGCGTGACACGCGGGATCTCCGTGGGGGAAGATGGCCCACGTCGTCGTCGGCTCGCCTGCCGGGCTCGTCGCGGGCCGGAGCCGGGCCGCTAGGCCGCGGCGGCCAGCGCCTCCGGGCCGGCGGCCTCGATGCGGTTCCGACCGAGGACTTTTGCCCGGTACAGCGCGCCGTCGGCGCTCGCGAGCCTCTCGGCGAGACCGCGGCCCTCCGGGGCCGCGAGCCCGCCGCTGACGGTGGCGTGGATCGCGAGGCCGTCCGCCCCCGCCGGCGCCGCAGCGAACCGGCGCGCGATCGCCGCGCCGCGGCTGAGCGCCGGCTGCCGGTCGTAGCCGGGCAGGAGCGCGGCGAACGCCTCGCCGCCGAGACGGACGAGGAGCGCATCGGACCCCGTCCCCTCGCGTACGGTCTCGGCGAACAGCGTCAAGTCTCGTCGCCGACCGGATGGCCGTAGCGGTCGACGGTCCGCTCGCGAAGCTGGACGACGCCCGCGATGCAGGCTTGCCGCATGCCCGACATCCTTACGCCGCGTGATCACGAGGCTGCACGCGCCTGCGCGCCGAGGTTTCCACCAGCGCGCGTGTCGGCGACGGTCGCCGCGACCGCGATGATCAAGCAATGGCGGCGCTCTCATCTTCCCGCGTCGACAGCCGCGACCCGGAGACGCTTGCGCGTCCACGTCTCATCCCGCCAGCGGCAGCCCCGTCTCGATCAGCCGTGCCCAGAGCGAGGCGCCGAGCGGGGCGGCGGCGTCGCAGAAATCGTAGTGCGGGTGGTGGAGCGCGGCGCTGTCGCCGTTGCCGAGGAACAGGTAGGCGCCAGGGCGCCGGCCGAGCATGTAGGAGAAGTCCTCGGCCGCCATCATCGGCGCGACGGCGCGGTCGACCCGCGCTTCGCCGACGAGGCCGGCGGCGACGTCGGCCATGAAGGCGGCTTCCGCCGGGTGGTTCTCGGTCACGGGGTAGCTCGATCCGAAGTCGACGCTGCCGACCGCGCCGAACCCGGCCGAGACCTGCTCGACGATCGCCACGATCCGCGCCTTCGTCGTTGTGCGCACCGCGGTCGAGAGCGCGCGCATGGTGCCGCGCATCGTCACCGTCTGCGGCAGCACGTTGAAGGCTTCGCCGGCTTCGAGCGCGCAGACCGAGACCACGGCCGATTGCAGCGGGTCGATGGTGCGCGACACGATCGATTGCAGGGCGATCACCACGTGGCTCGCCACCACGACGCTGTCGATCGCGTTGTGCGGCAGGGCGGCGTGGCCGCCGCGTCCCTCGATCGTCAGGGTGAAGCGGTCGGTCGAGGCCATGATCGGGCCGGGACGGATCGCGAAGGATCCGAGCGCGAGGCCGGGGATGTTGTGCATCCCGTAGACCGCATCGATGCCGAAGCGCTCCATCAGCCCGTCCTCGACCATCGCCTCGCCGCCGCCGCCGCCCTCCTCCGCGGGCTGGAAGATCAGCACCGCCGTCCCGTCGAAGTTGCGGGTGGCCGCGAGGTACTTCGCGGCGCCGAGCAGCATCGCGGTGTGCCCGTCGTGCCCGCAGGCGTGCATCTTGCCCGGCACGGTCGAGCGGTAGGCGAGGTCGCGCACCTCCTGGATCGGCAGGGCGTCCATGTCGGCGCGCAGGCCCAGGGTGCGGGCGGCGGCTTGGCCCGCGCCGTGTCCGGCCCCGTTTCCCCTGCCCCGGATCACGCCGACGACGCCGGTCCGGCCGATGCCGGTCTCGACCGCGTCGCAGCCGAAGGCCGCGAGCTTGTCGGCGACGAAGCCGGCGGTGCGCGTGACGTCGTAGAGCAGCTCGGGATGGGCGTGCAGGTTGTGCCGCCAGGCGGTCATCTCGTCGGCGAAGCGCCGGATCTCCGGCAGGCCGCCCGTGGATCGGTCCTCGGCGGCCGCGCCGCGGACGTGGGCATCGCGGGCGATCGGAGGTTCGGCGGACGGGTGCGGCAACGGCATGGATCGGTAGGCCTTCGGCTCCGGTCGTCGCGGCCGGCAGGTCCCACCAGCAAACAGGGGGCCAACGCTCCGGTCAACGCGGGAGCGACGGCGTATCGCCTCAGCGGCGGCGCCCCGATCCGCCGTCGTTGTGGGCGAGCGTCTGCGCCGCGAGCGCCGCGTCGAGCTTCCGCATCGCCTCGAAGCGCGCGATGTCGGCCTCAACGTCGCGGATCGTCTCCTCGACGAGGTGATGCTGGATCGCGAGGCGGGGATCGTCGGGCGCCATGCCCTCGCGCTCGCGCAGGCGCAGCACCGCCTGCCGCACCACCCCGTAGACCGCCTCGCGCTCGGCCCGGTTCATGGTCGGCTTGATCGCCTGGGCGACGAGGTCGGAGAAGTCCGGCATGGGCGTGCGATCGGGTCCGCTCGAGGGGGGGCGGCCGGACCCGGATGCGGGCCGGCCCTATCGGGCGCTGCGCCCGCTCAGATCCGCTGGTCCCTGATCCCGCCGACGATCAGCGACACCGAGCTCCACAGCACGACGAAGCAGAAGAACAGCACCGCGAGCTGGCGCCAGCGCTTGGGATAGAGCGAATCCGTCGGGATCATCGGCGGCACGAAGGCCGTGAGGAAGATGTGCTGCTTGCCGGCGGAGACGCGCGCCCGGTCGAGCAGCGTGTTCGCCATCTCGTTGAGCTTCTCGGCGATGGTGCGCTCGACCATCAGGCCCTCGTATTCGAGCAGCGCGTTGGTCATGGTCGCGCCGCCGGCGGCGCCCCCGTCGGTGGTCAGCTGGTCCTGCAGCGTCTTCATCTGGCCGTCGATCGCCGCCACCGTCGCGGCGAGGACCTGGATCGAGCGGGACTTCTCGTCGAGGTTCGAGCCGCGCAGCACCTGGAGGTCGTTCTCCGCCTTCAGCTTCTCCTTACGCAGGGTCATCATCGTCAGCAGGGTGCCCTCCGCCGACTTGATCGGATCGATGATGCCCCAGTGGTTGCGGTAGCGCTGGATGTCGAGCGTCGCCTTGCGCAGCCGCTCCTGCGCCGCCGCCGAATCGATCTCGGCCTGCTTGACCATGTCGACCTGCGCGCGCCGCGAGATCTCGTTGATCAGCACCTCGGAGCGGGCGACGACGTCCTTGGCGATCGCCAGGGCGTCCTCCGGCGTGAAGGCGCGGACCGACAGCTGGATCACGCCCGAGATCGCGTCGATCCGCGCCTGGACGTGCTCCTGCCAGTACTTCGTCAGCTCCTCGATCGGCTGCGGCGTGCGATAGCGCGCCCAGAAGTCGGCTTCCTTGCGAGAGAACATCTGCGACACGCCGAGGCTCTTCTCGACGGCGTCGACCATCGCCTGGCTGTTGATGAAGTCCCGGACGATGTAGCTGTCCTGGCTGTTGTGCTTCTGAATCAGGCTGGTGTACTCGCCGAGCGACACGTTCTCCATCGGCTCGACGTTGCCGCGCACGGCGAACTGCGCCTCGGCGATGTACTGGTCCGAGGCGATCGCGAACAGGTAGAACCCGACGACCGCGGTCGGCAGCAGGACGAACAGGCTGAAGCGCTGGACCAGCCGGGCGACGTAGCTCTTCGGCTCCGCGTCGACCGGGCTGAGGCCCGGCAGGCGGGTCCAGGCGAGGCTCTCGCGGGTGCGCTGGACCAGCGAGCGCCGGGCCGGATCGCGGATCGGCTCGATCGTCTCGGCACCGCGCCGAAGCTCGGTCACAGACCGCTGCGCGACCTGCAGAAGGCCGCGGAGCCGATCGCCTTGCCTGACCTCGTCGACGCTCATCCGTTCCGGTTTCCTGCGCTCTGCTCGTTCGACCGCGCCGTGACGGAGACGGCCGCGCCGTGCGACCTCGCCGGCTCGCTTTCGAGACGAGGCCCGCTCGCGATCGGAGCGGTGCCGCAATCCCGTTCTTTTCGGCCCTTTTTAAGGCGTCGGCGGTGCGCGGCCGGCGGCGGCCGGCACGATCCGCCGCGGTTGCGCGCCGCCCGTCCCCGTCCTACCCGATGTGCGATGAAAACGGATTCCGCCGACGTTGCACCTGCCCGACCCGTCCGAACGGCGAAGGCGAAGTTCTCCGAGGTCGTGGCGGTCTGCACGAAGTGCGCCAAGCGCCAGGGCCTGCCCAAGCGGGCGATCCGCGACCAGGTGAAGGCCGGCCTGAAGCAGGCCCGGCCCGGGGCGAAGCTTCGGATCGTCGAGACCGGATGCCTCGGCCCCTGCCCGAAGCGCCTCGTCGCCGTCGCCACCGGGGCGAGCGTTGCGGGCGGGCGGATCCTGCTGATCGACCCGACGGCGCCCGCGGCCGATATCGCCGCCCAGCTGCTGCCGTGCCGGAGACCGGCCGCGCCGTCGCACGATCCGGATGCCGGAGACGATCGGGACGCGGCCGCGTGACGGCGCCGGGGGCCTCCCGCGCGGGCCGGCCCGGGGTCGCGCGGGCGATCCTGCGCCGCCTGCCGCTGGCCGGCACCGTGCTCGGCCTCGGCCTCGCCGTCTGGCTCGTCGCCACCAACGACCTCGGAGCCGTCGCCGACGCGTTCGGCCGCATCGGGTTCCTGGGCCTGGCCGCCGTGGTGATGATGCGGGCGGCCATCGTGACGATCTGCGCGGTCGCCTGGCAGCGCATCCTCGACGGCCTGTCGCCGGCCGGCCTTCCCGCCTTCGCCACCCTGCGCTTCGTGCGCGAGGGCATCAACGTGCTGCTGCCGGTCGCCTCCGTCGGGGGCGACGTGGTCGGCGGCCGGCTGTTGACCTTCTGGGGCGTCGCCGGGCCGCTCGCCGCCGCCTCGATCCTCGCCGACATGCTGTTCCAAGTCGGGACGCAGGCGCTGTTCGCGCTGCTCGGCGCCGGCCTGCTGATGCAGGTGGAGGGCGAGCCGGCCGCCGAGCTCGCGCGCTGGGTGCTGCGGGCGCTCGCGGTCGCCGGCCTCGTGCTCGCCGCCTTCTTCGCCTTCCAGCGCACGGGTGCGGCGCGCTTCGTCGAGCGCAAGCTCGGCGCGCTCTCGCGGCGCTTCGTGCGCGAGGCCGAGCCGGCCCGCTGCGAGGGCGGCAGCGTGCAGGATGCGCTCGATGCGGTTTGGGGCTGCGGACGGCGCCTGCGGCTGCTGCAATCGGTCCTGCTGCACGCCCTCGCCTGGACGCTGGGCGCGGCCGAGATCGCCATCGTGCTCGCCTGCATCGGCGTCGAGGGCGTGACCGTGCCCGAGGTCCTGGTGATCGAGGCCCTGAGCCAGGCGATCAAGTCGGCGGCCTTCCCGATCCCGAGCGGGCTCGGCGTGCAGGAGGGCGGCTTCGTGATCGTCGGCGCGCTGTTCGGCATCGATCCCGGCACCGCCATCGCCCTGTCGCTCGCCAAGCGCATCCCCGACGTGGTGCTCGGCCTGCCCTCCCTGATCGTGTGGCAGAACCTCGAATCGCGCCGCGGCACCGTGGGCTCGCCGACGCCATGAGCGCGCGCGGCCCGTCCGCAAGGCTCGATCCGTCCTCCAGGCTTGCACGGCCCGAGAACCCGCCCCAGGGTGCCGCCGCCATGAAGCCCGCCGACATCCATCCTCGTTTCCGGATCCCGCGTCGTCTCGGGCTCGCCGTCTTCGCGCTCGCGCTCGGCGCGGGTCCGGCCGCCGCGCAGAGCCTCACCGTGGATCTCGGGGCGGGCGGCGCCAGCGAGCGCGCGCTGCAGCTCGTCGCGCTCATCACCGTGCTGGCTTTGGCGCCCTCGGTCCTGGTGATGGCGACCGCGTTCACGCGGATCGTGGTGGTGCTGTCGATCCTGCGCTCGGCGCTCGGCACCCAGACCGCGCCGCCCACCACGGTGATCGTCAGCCTCGCGCTGTTCCTCACCGCCTTCGTGATGGCGCCGACCGGGCGCGAAGCCTACCGCGCCGGCATCGAGCCGCTGCTCGCCAACCAGATCACGCAGGGGCAGGCCTTCGAGCGGGCGTCGGCGCCGTTCAAGGCGTTCATGCTGAAGAACGTCCGCGAGAAGGACCTGAAGCTGTTCCTCGACATGGCCAAGGTGCCGGTGCCCTCCGGGCCCGAGGCGGTCGGCCTCGAGATCGTCACGCCGGCCTTCATGATCTCGGAGCTGCGCCGCGCCTTCGAGATCGGCTTCCTGCTGTTCATCCCGTTCCTGATCATCGACCTCGTGGTCGCGTCGGTGCTGATGGCGGTGGGCATGATGATGGTGCCGCCGGCGACCGTGGCGCTGCCGTTCAAGCTGATCTTCTTCGTGCTGGTCGACGGCTGGACGCTCGTCGCCGGGTCGCTGGTGCAGAGCTACGGGGGAAGCTGACGCGGGCTTCGTTCGCGGAAAGCTCACATTGACGAGCCGCCCGGCGCGGCCCATCCTGAGCCCATGTCGGTCGACACCATCCACCTCATGCGGCGGACCGATCCCGGCGCTCCGCTGCGGGATCTCGACGACGTGCGCGTGCTTGCCAGTGTCGTGACGATGGACGGCGACATGATCCCGGCCGGCGCCGCGGGAACCGTGGTCGCGGTCTGGGGGGCCGGCGAGGCCTACGAGGTCGAGTTCCCGGAACCACCCGGCGCGCTCGCCACCGTCGAGGCAGCGCAGCTCGTGCGAACGGGGCGCTCGGTTCCTTGATCGACGAAGGCTGGTGGCCGGTCCTCGAGATTCCGGACGGCAAGCTGGTCGATTACCTCCCAAACCCCGAACATCCGACAGGCGGCTCGAAGGCGCGCTTCTTCCTGTCTTTCGGGTTCGTCCCGGCCGCAAGATCTCGGCCGAGCCTTGCTGGCACAGGCCGACGCACTCTACGGCACGGAAGCCCTTCGCTTGGTCCAGGTCGACGGTCGCGTGCGCCTCGTCGTCGAGGGGCCGATCGCTGCCCCGGATGGACGGCGCCCGCGCGTCCGCGTCGTCTGGCAGCAACAAGCGGCGATCGCTTGGCGCCTCATCACCGCGGTGCCGCTGACGCGCTGATGCCTTCGCCCATCGACCCGACGAAGCGAAGGCCGCGATCACGGCAACCGCTCCGATGACGAATGCATGCGGCGGACGCATCGCCATCCGGCGAGGCCGCACCGCCAGGTCCGACGATGCTCAGCCTGGCGGCGTCGCCTGCCCGTCCGCGCGCTTCTCGGGCTCGCCGCGGGCGGGGAGCGAGGCGTCCGGGTAGCGCTTGCGGTACTCGGCGAGGAAGGCAGCCAGGGTCTCGGCGTTCGTCGCCTTCTGGGCGATCTCGCGGAACCCCGGCTTCTTGGTCGCGTCGGCGCTGGTCAGCAGCGCGAAGGTGCGGGCATCGGCGCTGTCGGCCATCGCATCCGAGAACTTGGCCTTCAGCCGCTCGAGCCCGATCGGCTCGACCGCGAGGTCGTAGGCGATGCCGGCGCGGATCACGTCGGCGCGGGCCGCGTCGTCGAGCACCTTGCCTGAGCGCCACGCGTCACCGAGCAGGGCCTCGTGCGCCTCCCCGGCCTCGCGCCAGCGCCGCGCCGACCACAGGATGTCCGCCCGCAGCCGCGCCGCGTCCGGGCCGGCCTCGCCCTCGATCGTCTCGAGCGCGAGATCGGTCCGCGACAGGTCGGACAGCGCGCGCGCGCGCAGCAGCGACCGGGCGCGGCGCAGGTCGCGGGGAAGCTCGGGCAGGTAGGTTCCCTCGATCGCCTCCAGCGCCATCAGCGGCTTGCCGTCCATGAGACGGATCGAGGCGAGCTGCGTCGCGACGCTCGATCGGCTCGGTCCGGTGAGGCGGTTGTCGATCTGGTACTGGAGCAGGTTGGCGGCGGGATCGAGCAGGTCGAGGCCGACGAGCCGCTCGGCCAGGCGACGCACCACGGCGTCGCCCCGCCGCCCGATCGGCGCGAAGTCCTTGAAGTCGAAGTACAGCGCCACCGCGTCGATCCCGCTGAGCGAATCGCCCCGCGGCGAGAGGTACAGCTCGTCGAACAGCGCCATCGCCTCGTCGTGCAGCGCCCGGGTCTCGGGTGCATCGGAGCCGATGGCATCGGCGGCCCGCACGGCGGTGAAGGCGTCGCGATAGCGCCCGGCCGCCATGTAGAGCCGGGCGAGCCCGGCGGTGATCGCGTTCTCGATCTCGCCGCCGTGCCAGGTGATCGCCAGCCGCTCGAGCTGGTCCATCGCCTCGTCGGGGGTGATCTTGCCGGTCTCGCGCGCGAGCAGCGTGCCGCGCAGAGCCGCCGCCGCCGCCGCCGGTCGCTCGCCCGATTCGGCGAGGCGATCGTAGGCGTCGAGCGCGGCCTTGGTCCGATCGGTCGCCTCGTCGACGCGGGCCCGGACCAGGGCGACGCGGTCCCGCTCCAACGGTGTCGGCTCGGCGGTCGCGAGCCGCGCGACCCGCTGCAATGCGGTGTCGAGGTCACCGGTCTCGAGTGCGGATTCGGCCGCCAGCGTGCGGATCGTCGCCTGCAGGGCGAGCGGGTAGCGCTCGATCACCGGCAAAGTCCGCTGGAAGCCGGCCTCGGCGTCGTGCCAGCGTCCCGCCTGCCCGTCGGCGACCGCGCGCCACAGCACTGCCTCGGGATCGCGTTGCAGCGCCTCGGTCGCGAGCACCCGACGCGCCTCTGCATTTCGGCCGATCGCGGCGAGCGCCGCGGCGCGCAGGATCGCGGTGTCGCGGCCGCTCGCCACCAGGGGGTCGTCGGCCGAGGCCGCGTCGAGGGTGGTCAGGGCCTCGGGCGCGAGGCCGTTGGCGAGCTGGGTGCGCGCGAGGGTGAGCCGCAGCGGGCCGCGCGTTCCGGCGGACGCCGCGATCGAGGCGCCGAACTGTGCCCGGATCGTCTCGCGCACGTCGCCGAGGCGCGCCTGCTCCCAGGGCTCGCGCTGGATCGCGAGGTTCGAGGCCTCGGCGAGCGGCGCTTCGGGGGGCCGCGCCACGGACGAGACCGCGAGGCCGCCCTCGCGCCCGATGACCACGCCGTCGAGGTCGGGACGCACGGTGAGGTCGTCGGCCTGAGCCAGCACGGCGAGGCCGAAGCGGCTCGGCAGCAGCTCGAAATCGACGAAGCGCTGGCGCTTCGCGATGCCGGCGGGCTTCCAGCCGCGCGCGGTGACGACGGCGATGCGCTCGCCGTCGAGATCGAGCCATGCCGCGCTGGCGGGTTGCGGCAGGCCGACCGCGACGCGCCCGTGCCCGGCGGCGTCGGACAGGCGCGTCGGCGCGAGGGTGTCGCTCGGGCCGAGGTCGTCCCCCGCTATCAGCTCCCAGGCGCCGGCGGCGGACCCGGCACGCACCGGCACGAGATCGAGCAAGGTCCCGGCCGTGACGGCGAAGCGCAACGCCGTCAGCGCACCCGTCCGCACCGGCTCGCCGAGGGCGCGCAGGCCGCCCGACCCGCCGGTCGGGAGGGCGACCGGCTCGCCGGTCTCGAAGACCAGGGTCGCGACCCCGCCGCGCTCGAACAATGCGACCGCCGGGCGCTTGGCGAACGGGAAGACGAGGCCGGACCCGGCCTGCCGCTCGGGCGGCTCGGGCGCCGGTGGCCGGTTCGGCGCCGCGGTGCCCGGTGGTCCGGCGGCCGCCGGAACATCGGCCGTGGCGGAGGCTTTGGCATCCCCGGTCCTGGGCGCGACCCGGCTCGGCGGCTCTCTCTTGCTCGTGGGTTCGGGCTTGGTCGCAGGTTCGGCCTTGGTCGCGGCTTCGGCCTTGGCAGCCTGCTCCGCCCTGGCAGCCGCCTCGGCCTTGGCGGCGGCGTCCTTCTTGGCGACGATGTCGAACACCACGGTGTCGTCGTCGCGGTCGGTCGAGACCGTGAAAGCATCGCCCGCCGCCACCACGAGCCCGGCCGAGGCATCGTCGGCCGACGCGGTCAGGCGGGCCATGTCCTGGCGCAGCCGGCCACGGGTCTCGGACAGGTCGAAGCTGTAGGCCCCCAGGATGCGCAGCCGCGTTGCGCCACCTTCCGGGCCGACGGTCGCCTCGGCGCCCTCGGGCAGCCGCACCGTCAGGCGGGTGAGCGTCGGCAGCTTCGCGACCTCGACGCCGAGCGGCCGGCGCACGGGTGCGGGGTTGCGCGATTTCAGGATCGCTTCCGCGGCACGCGCACGCCGGGCCAGGTCGGCGACGATCTCCGGCGGCAGCGGCGGCGGCAGGCTCGTCCAGCTCTCGGGCAGGAGGTCGACGAAGACTTTCTCGCCGGCGTCCTGCACGTTGACGCGCACGGTCCGCTGCAGGGCGAGCCGCAGGCCGCTGCCGTCGGGATCGCGCCGGACGGCGGTGAGGTAATCGGGCAGCTGCGAGACCAGCCGCTCCGGCCCGGCCTCGGTCCGCTCGCCGTAGCCGAGCACCAGCACGCCGTTCGAGAGCCGCGCCTTGATCGAGACCGCGCTGTCGAAGGTGAAGGCGATTCGCGCATAACCCTGCGCATCGGTGCCGGCGACGGCGAGGAGCTTCGCCGCCTGGACCGGCAGCCCGAGGCCGATCAGGACGGCGAGCGCGAGGCCCGCGCTGCGGGGCGTGCGGCGGACCCCTGGTCCCGTCTCAAGCCTCGCGCCCATTGATACGCCGCACCCGGGGCGGCGGGCGCCCCGGACGAGGGACGCAACGCTCCGACGCCGCTGAGGGCCGACACTGCCGGATCGCGGCTAACGTGCGCTTAATCGTGGTCGCCGCCGACGTCCCAACGGCATTCCCGATGGGAGGCCGCGCGACGCTCAGCGCTTGACGATCAGGTTCGGGACGATTCGGCTCGACGGGCCGAACGTCTCGATCGCGCGTTGGCAATTGGCCGGAACGTCCTTGCGATAAGTCTCAACATACGAGCGCGAGATCGCCGCCAGCTCGCCCTGCTCCAGGTCCTGCGGATCGATCCCGAGGCGCTCGACGGCCGATTTCAGCAGCGCGGGATCGCCCTGGATGTCCGGGCAGGAGGTGTTGGCGAAGCCGACCAGCCCGGCGAGCCGCGCGGCCATGACCCGCTTCTTGTCCATCGGCGGTGCGTCGGGCATCGAGTCCGGCGGCGCACCGGGCGGGCTCGACTCTTGCGACGCGAGCGGGCTGGCGAGGCAGGCGAGCAGGGCCGCCAGGATCATCGGGTCGCGCATGCTCGGCCTCTCCTCTCGCTCGCCGGTGTCGTGGCGCGGCGGGTTGATGTCCCGCGCGTCGACTTGGTCGCCGCGCGTCAGTTGCTCAGGGCGATCGCCCGGTCCCAGACCGGTGCGAACCCGCCGAGCGGCACGGCGATCGGCTGCGGATCGTTGGTCCCGGATTTCACCCCGATCACCTGAAGGGTCTTGGCCGTCCGCATCGCGTCGGTGGCGAGCGTCGGGAAGCTGATCGGCACCAGGCAGCCCTCGGACCCGCACGAGATGTAGGGCGCGCCCTTGCCGAGCACCACGTCGTCGAGCTTGAAGGTGATGCCCGGGTCGATCGCCAGGCCGAACGGCATCAGGATCAGCCCCTCGGACCGCCCGTCCTTGGGCGCCTGCAATTCGAAGGCGAACAGGCGCTTGCCGGTCTTGTTGTCCCCCTGCGACTGCATCAGCATGCACGACGTCGCCGGCTCGGCACGGCTGCAGCTCAGCGTCCAGTCGCCGTAATTCTCGGTGATGGAGAGTGCGCCGGCCGGCCAGACCGCCGCGGTCTTGGCAGGCGCGGCCTGCGCGGCAGGGGCGGCGGCCGGCGTCGCCTTCGGGGCCGGCTTCGGCGCGGGCGGGCGCGGCTTCGGCTTGACCTTCGGCGCGGCCTCGGGCGGAGCCTCCGGCGCCTCTTCCTGTGCGGCGCACGGGACTGTGCCGATCGACAGCGCGATCAGGACGGCGGCGAGGATCGCGGGACGGCGGGATGCGCGGATCGGCGACATGCGAAGAACGGCCCCCCCGGCCGATGTGGCGTTGAGGAAGCCGCCTAGCGGTCAAGCCGAGGCTGCGCAATCCGGTGCCGGTGGATTCGACCGGCGCCGCAACAGGATCAAGGGTGCGGCAGCGTCTCGGCGGCGCGTGCGCAACGCCGCTCGAAGGCGCTGCGGCCCTCGCGCCGGAGGACGCGCACGACCGTGAAGGCGAGGGTCAGGAAACCGGGATCGCGGTCCTGCGGCTCGTCGGCGGGTACCGGAACGCGGGCGGTGAGGACGGACAGCATGGCGGACTCCGTTCGATCGATGATCCGGCACGGATCGTGATCGATTTCGCAGTGCAGCATGCGAGCGTTGTGCGATGCACGCAACATGAGGTTCGGTGGGGCTCGCATGCAGTCATCGCATGCCGCGGCAACACTTCGTTGACGACTCTGCTCGCCGCGCGGGCGTTGCCCGGTTGACCCACACGGCACGAGGCGGCACTAGGGCCGGACATACCCCGTGCCGCGATCGATCGCCGACCGGGATCGGCGCCCGGGCCGGAGGGCCGTCGCGGACGCCCGTTCGCGGACGAGCCCAGCCTGTCGCCCCATCGTCACATTGGCCGCCTAACCCGAGCCGCCCCTGCGCGCCGCGCACATCCGAAGGACCGCCCGAGCCATGACCGACACGCCGAACCAAGGGCCGAACAGAGGGCCGATCCACGGCCACATCAGCGGACCCATCGTGATGATCGGGTTCGGATCGATCGGTCGCGGCACGCTTCCGCTCATCGAGCGCCATTTCGAATACGACCGTGCCCGCTTCACCGTGATCGATCCGGATGATTCGCACCGGTCTCTCGCCGACAAGTACGGCCTGCGCTTCGAGACGGTCGCGCTGACCCGCGAGAATTATCGCGACGTGCTCACGCCCCTCCTCACCGAGGGCGGCGGCCAGGGCTTCTGCGTCAACCTCTCGGTCGACACCTCGTCGCGCGCGATCCTGGAGCTGTGCCGCGAGCTCGGCGCCCTCTACATCGACACCGTCGCCGAGCCGTGGCCGGGCTTCTACTTCGACAAGGAGAAGAGCCAGGGCGACCGCACCAACTACGCGCTGCGGCAGGACATCCTGGACGCGCGCACCGCCAGCCCCGGCGGCACCACCGCGGTCTCGTGCTGCGGCGCCAATCCCGGCATGGTCTCGTGGTTCGTGAAGCAGGCGGTGCTGAACATCGCGAAGGACACCGGCGTGACCACGCCCGAGCCGACGTCCCGCGCCGAATGGGCCGCGCTGATGCGCGAGGTCGGCGTCAAGGGCGTCCACATCGCCGAGCGCGACACCCAGCGCGCCAAGCATCCGAAGCCGCAGGGCGTGTTCGTCAACACCTGGTCGGTCGAGGGCTTCGTCTCGGAGGGCAACCAGCCGGCCGAGCTCGGCTGGGGCACGCACGAGAGCTGGATGCCCGAGAACGCCCGCGAGCAGGAGAAGGGCTCGCGCTGCGCGATCTACCTGCTCCAGCCCGGCGCCGACACCCGCGTGCGCTCGTGGACCCCGACTGCGCAGTCGCAGTTCGGCTTCCTCGTGACCCACAACGAGGCGATCTCGATCTCGGACTACTACACGGTTCTCGAGGGCGAGCGCGCGGCCTACCGCCCGACCTGCCACTACGCCTACCACCCGGCCAACGACGCCGTGCTGTCGCTCCACGAGATGTTCGGCAATGCCGGCAAGGTGCAGGAGAAGCACCACATCCTCGACGAGAACGAGATCGAGGACGGCATCGACGAGCTCGGCGTGCTGCTCTACGGCCACAAGAAGAACGCCTACTGGTACGGCTCGCAGCTCTCGATCGAGGAGACGCGCCGGATCGCGCCCTACCAGAACGCCACCGGCCTTCAGGTGACCTCGGCGGTGCTCGCCGGCATGGTCTGGGCGCTGGAGAACCCCGAGGCCGGCATCGTCGAGGCCGACGAGATGGATTTCCGCCGCTGCCTCGAAGTCCAGACCCCGTATCTCGGCCCCGTCGTCGGCGTCTACACCGACTGGACGCCGCTCGCCGGCCGCCCGGGCCTGTTCCCGGAGGACATCGACGCCAGCGACCCCTGGCAGTTCCGCAACGTGCTCGTGCACGGCTGAACCCGAGCGTCCGCGCCGTTGCGGACCGGTCCCGGACTGCTACCATCGCGGCCTCACCGGAGGAGGCCGCGATGGCCGTTGCCCGACGACGCGACGCGCGCATGGGCGTCGCCGAATACCAGGATTGGGTCGCGTCCAAGCCGGACGACCAGCGCTGGGAACTGCTCGACGGCGTACCGACGCTGATGTCGCCGACGAGCGGGCGTCACCAGCGCATCGTCGCGAACCTGGTCCGGCGCCTCGACGAACTCGCCGAGCGCAGGGGCTGCAGCGCCCTCCCCGGCCTCGCCGTGCTCAGCGCGGAGATGGACGACTTCGCGCCGATCCCCGACATCGTGGTCCAGTGCGGCCCGCTGCCTCGCGACGGCTACACCCGCGACCCGCTGCTCGTCGCCGAGGTGCTGTCCCCCTCGACGATGAGCATGGATCGCGGCCGCAAGACCGATTTCTTCCGCACGGTCGCGGCGCTGCAGGTCTTCCTGATCGTCTATCAGGACGATGCCCGGGCCGAGGTCTGGCGGCGCGACGCCGGATGGGCGATGCGGATGCTGGGACGGGGCGACGTGATCGACCTGCCCGAGCTCGGCGGCACGCTCGCTGTAGCCGACATCTACGCCCGGGTGGAATTCTGAACGCCCGCGGCTGACGCCGGTCGCGGGCGGACCCATCTATGGTACGCTCGCCCAGGCAGTTCGGAGAGGCCCGCATGGCAGTCGCGGCGAAGCGGGACGACCGCATGAGCGTCCCGGACTACCGGGCTTGGGTCGCCGGCCGCCCGGACGACGAGCGCTGGGAACTGCTCGACGGCGAGCCGGTGCTGATGTCGCCACCGACCGAGCGGCACCAGCGCATCGTCTCCAACCTCATCCGTCGCCTCGGCGACCTCGCCGATGTGCGGGGCTGCCGCGTCGTCCCCGGCATCGCGGTCGTCGGCCGGGACATGGACGACTTCGCGCCGATCCCCGACGTGGTGGTGCGTTGCGGCCCGATGCTGCCGGACGGCTACGCGTCCGATCCCGTCCTCGTCGCGGAGGTGCTGTCCCCCTCGACGATGAGCGCCGACCGCGGCCGCAAGACCGACTTCTACCGTGCCGTCGAGAGCCTGCAGGTCTTCCTGATCGTGTATCAGGACGAGCCGCGGGTGGAGGTCTGGCGCCGGCAGGAGGGCGACGCCCGGCGCAAGCAGGCGCTCGGCCTCGACGGCGCGATCGAGCTTCCCGAATTCGGCAGCGCCTTGCCCGTCGCAACCGTCTTCGCCGGTCTGTCGTTCTAGCCAACACCCACCAGGTCGCAGCCCTTGCCCCATTTCGAAGACTTCTACGCCGACAAGCTGCGCGGCGGCCTCGGCGTCACCGATGCGGAATCGGTGATGGACCTGCGCGGCGCCAACCGGGCGACCGCGGAGGCGTCGCTGAACGAGTTGCTGGAGCGGAGCCGCTTCGCCAAGGGCAAGACCGTGGCGATCCGCCTCGATCCGCCGCCTGAGGGCGGCGGCGAGACCCTGTTCCAACCGGCGGGCCGCCTGCTGCTCGACGCCAAGCGCCGCGGCCTCGTCGACCGGTTGCAGACGCTCCCGGCCGGGGACGGGCTCGGGTTTTACGTGGCGCTGGCCGGGAAGCCGCAGCGCGAGCCGGCGTGACCGGCTCGGCCCAAGGTCCGTCCACCGTGTTCGCCGGGCGCAACACCATCGAGCGGCTGGCGCGCTTCGGGTTCTGCGCCCGCGGCGCGGTCTACTGCGTCGTCGGCGTGCTGGCGGTGCTCGCGGCGGTCGGGGCCGGCGGCAAGGCCGGCGACAGCGAGAACGCGCTCCGCTTCGTGCTGCTCGGACCCCTCGGCCCCTGGATCGTCGGCCTGATCGCCCTCGGGCTCTGGGGCTTCGCCGCCTGGCGCCTCGTCGAGGCGGTGACCGACGCCGACCGGCGCGGCACCTCGCCCAAGGGGCTCGTGGTGCGGGGCGCCCACCTCGTCAGCGCCGGCATCTATGCCGGCCTCGGGCTCACGGCGGCGAGCCTCGCCCTCGGGCTCGGCCTGCAGTCGGACGGCGACGGCCTGCAGGACTGGACGGCGTGGCTGCTGGCCAAACCCTTCGGCCGCTTCGCCGTGGCGCTGATCGGCCTCGGCGTCGCCGGCGGCGGCGTCGGCTTCCTGGTCAAGGCCGTCCGCGGCGACGTGACCGAGCGCCTCGCCCTGGACGCGGCGCGGCAGGCCTGGGCGGAGCCGGTCGGCCGGTTCGGCTACGCAACCCGCGGCATCGCATTCCTGATCATCGGCGGCTTCGTCGTCGTCGCGGCCTGGTATCAGGCCTCGTCGGAGGTGAAGGGCCTGTCCGGGGCGTTCCAGGCCCTGCGCGCCCAGCCCTACGGCCGGATCCTGCTCGCGATCGTCGCGGCCGGCCACGTGGCGTTCGGGGCCTTCGGCCTGATCCAGGCCCGCTATCGCCGGATCGACGCGCCCGACATCGACCAAGCCGACGACGCGGTGGCGCGGGCCGTCCGCCCGACCGGCTGACCGATCGCGTTGACACCGCCCGAGGCGGAGCCGATACCGCCGCGGAACATCATGCAGCAGCGCACCTACAAGACCGCGGTGATGGTGGTCCACGATCTCGTGGCGACCGCGCTGGCCGTGGTCCTCACCTTCGTGTTCCGCTTCACCGGCGACGCCCTCGCCGAACGCGTGCACGCGCTTCCCGTCCTGCTGCCGCCGTTCCTCGTCGTCGCCGGCCTCGTCTACGGACGGTTCAGGCTCTACCGCACCAAGTGGCGCTTCGCCTCCCTGCCCGATCTCGCCGGCATCGTTCGCGCCGCGAGCGTGCTCGCCTTCGGGCTGCTGGTGCTCGACTACGTCCTGGTCTCGTCGGACCTGTACGGGTTCTACTTCTTCGGCAAGATCGCCATCGTCCTGTACTGGGTGCTGCAGATCTTCCTGCTCGGCGGCACGCGCCTCGCCTTCCGCTACCTGAAATACGCCCGCTCCAAGCAATCGAGCGCACGCTCGGCCACGGTGCCGACGCTGCTGCTCGGCCGCGGTGCCGACATCGAGACGCTGCTGCGTGCGATCGAATCCGGCTCGGTGCGCAAGCTCGCGCCGAAGGGCATCCTCTCGCCGCGCGCCGACGAGGCCGGGCAGACGATGCGCGAGGTCGCCGTGCTCGGCGGCTTCGCCGACCTGGAGCGGGTCGTCGGCGACCTCGCCGCCCGCGGCCAGCCGGTGCGCCGGCTCGTCGCGACCCCGAGCGCGCTGGCGCCCGAGGCCGAGCCCGACGACCTGATCGCCCGCGCCCGGCGGGTCGGCCTGCCGCTCGCCCGGGTGGTCAGCCTCGGCGACGGCATGCGCGACGCCGAGCTCGCGCCGCTCGAGATCGAGGACCTGCTGCTGCGCCCCACCGTCGCGATCGACAGGCCGCGGCTGGAGCGGTTCCTCGCCGGCAAGCGCGTGCTCGTGACCGGCGGCGGTGGCTCGATCGGCTCCGAGATCTGCGCCCGGGCGCTCGCCTTCGGCGCCTCGGCGCTGATGGTGGTGGAAAGCTCCGAGCCGGCCTTGCACGGCATCCTGAGCCAGCCTGCGCTGCTCAACGCGCAGGCCGAGGTCGGCGGGACGCTCGCCGACATCCGCGATCGCGAGCGCCTGCACGCGGTCTTCGCCGAATTCCGGCCCGACTACGTGTTCCATGCCGCCGCGCTGAAGCAGGTGCCCTATCTCGAGCGCGACTGGAGCGAGGGCATCAAGACCAACGTGTTCGGCTCGATCAACGTCGCCGACGCGTCGGTGGCGGCCGGCGCCCGCGCGCTGGTGATGATCTCGACCGACAAGGCGATCGAGCCGGTGTCGCAGCTCGGCGTCACCAAGCGCTTCGCCGAGATGGTGGCGCAGGCGCGCGACGCCGAGCAGGCCGCGATCCCCGGCCACCCGACACGGCTGATCGCCGTGCGCTTCGGCAACGTGCTCGGCTCGGTCGGCTCGGTGGTGCCGGTGTTCAAGGCGCAGATCGCCCGCGGCGGCCCCGTCACCGTGACGCACCCCGACATGGTCCGCTACTTCATGACCGTGCGCGAGGCGGCCGACCTCGTCCTCACCGCGGCCTCGCATGCCGACCGCGAGGCGCGCAGCCTCGCGCCGGGCGCGGCCGACCAGCGCGCCGCGGTCTACGTCCTCAAGATGGGCCAGCCGGTGAAGATCGCCGAATTGGCCGAGCGCATGATCCGGCTCGCCGGCTTCGAGCCCGGCGCGGAGATCGAGCTGGTGTTCTCCGGCGCACGGCCGGGCGAGCGCCTGAACGAGATCCTGTTCGCGCGCGAGGAGCCCCGCGTCAGCCTCGACGGGATCGACGGCGTGATGGCGGCCAAGCCGGTCTTCGCCGACCGCGCCCGGCTCGATGCCTGGACGGCGTCCTTGCGCGAGGCGGTGGAGGCCGGCGACCGGGCCGCCGCGGAGGCGGTGTTCGAGGCGGCGATCCCGCATTTCCGCGAGCGCTTCGACAAGCCGGTCGCGGCGGCGCCGGCGAGCCCGGATGCGCCGGCCCTCGGAACCGCCGACGCCGGCCTCTGTTGATTCGCGAGCTTTCCCGGTCGGGAACCATTCGACGCCCCGCCGATTGAGGCGACGACCGAACCGAGCGCAGTTTCCGTACAGGGAGTGTGCCGAAGGAAGGACGAATTCATGCGGACGAAGACGTTTCTCGCAGGCCTCACGATGGTCGCCGGTCTCGGCGTGGCCGGACTCGGCGTCGCTGCGCCGGCCTCGGCGCAGGGCATCCAGATCGGACCGGGCGGCGTTCGCGTCGATCCCGGCTATCGCGACCGCGGGCCCCGCGACGACATCGACCTGAGCCGCGGCGAGGCGATCCGGATCGCCCGTCGCGAGGGCCTCGCCGACGTCGACAACGTCGACCGCCGCGGGCCGCGCATCATCGTTCGCGGATCGGATCGTCGTGGCGACGACATCACGGTGGTGGTGGACAGCCGCTCGGGCGACGTGATCGACGTTCGCCGCTGACGCCATCGCCTCGGTGTCGTAGGATCGAGCCCCGGCCTCGCGGCCGGGGTTTTCTTTCGACCGAGGCCTGACTTCGATGATGCCGTCCCGTGCCGCCGCATCGCTTCGCCGAAGCTCCATCGTCGCCGCTGCGGCGTTCGCGATCGTCCTGCCCGGGGCCTTATCCGCAAGCGCTGAAAGTTGCCGCGCCGCCGTTGGGGCGCGTCAGGCCGAGCGGCTGGTCGCGCGCTGCATGTCGGTCTCCCCGGCGACCCATCCGCCCTGCAACGCTGACAATGCCTGCGCCCTGATCGAATCCGAGATCGCCCGGGGCTGCGGGATGATCGACGACGGCACCGCGCCGTCGTTCTGCCGGGACGACTGATCCGCCGATCAGGCCGACAGGCGCGCGAGCCGAGCGAGGCCGCCCCGCGTCGTGCCGGCCGGCGCCCAGCCGAGGGCCGCCAAACCGTCGCTGCGCGCGACCAGATTCTCGGCCAACCGCGAGAAGGTCGCCTCTCGCCCAGTCAGGCGGCAGGCCAGCCCGATCGCCGCCGAGGGTATCGGAACCAGGCCGGGCCGTCGGCCGAGCCCGGTGCGCAGGGCCGTCAGCATCTCCGGGAGCGTCGGCGCGTCGGGGTCGGCGACGACCAGCGGCCGGTTCAGCGCGGCGTCGGTCCGCAGCGCCGTATCGATCGCCGCCGACACGCTCTCGACCGAGACCAGCGACCGGCGGCCGGCCAGCGATCCGAGCGGAAGCGGATACGGCGAGCGGGCGAGCCGCACCAGCGCGGCCATGTTGCCCTTCACGCCGGCGCCGTAGACTAGGACGGGCCGCAGGGCGACCCAATCGAGGCCGATCGCGTCGAGCGCCCGCTCGGCCTCGAGCTTGGAGCGGCCGTAGGCGTCGGTGGGAGCCGGATCGTCGGCCTCCGTCACGGTCCCGGCGGCGGTCGGGCCGGTCTGCGCACGGATCGATGACAGGAACACGAAGCGGCGCACCCGCGCCCGCGCGGCGGCTTCGGCCAGGCGCCGCGTCGCCTCAGTGTTGAGCGTGCGGTAATCGTCCTCCGGTGCGCCCGACATCGCGTGCGCGAGGCCGGCCGAATGCACCACCGCATCGACGCCGGCGAGCGCCGCCGCCATGTTCATCGGCCGGGTCAGGTCGCCGACGATGGCGCTCGAGGCACCCTCCGGCATCGCGTCCACCGGCCGCCGCAGCAGCAGGCGGACGCGGTAGCCGCGCGCCGTCAGATCTCTCAGGACGTGCCGGCCGATGAAGCCGGTCGCCCCGGTGAGCGCGATCAATTGGCTCAAGACGTCGTCACTCCGTGCTTGGCCGGCGCCCGCGCGAATCGGACCAGCACCGATCCGACGAGACCGCATCCGACCGCCAGGGCACCGAGGGTGATGGCCGGCGAGGGCCAAAACAAGGTCGCTCCGGCGAGCGCGGCCAGGCACGCGTTGAGCGCGAGCACGCGTCCGACGACGCCGGTCACCGCGATGCCGTTCGTGGTGGCCCGCTGGTAGAAGTGGCTGCGATGCGCCTGCCACACCGGCTCGCGCCGGGCGGCGCGCCGGATCAGCGTGAGGGTGGCGTCGGCGAGGTAGTAGAGCGGCAGCAGGATCGCCGCGGCGAGGCCGCCCGCGAGGGCGAGCCGGTACAGCAGCCAGGCTAGGATCAGCCCGAGCGGCAGCGAGCCGACATCGCCGAGGAAGAGCTTCGCCACCGGCCGGTTGAACGGCGCGAAGCCGAGCATCGCCCCGAGCAGGGCCGCGGCGACGAGGATCGCGGCCGGCGGCAAGGCGCCGGACCCGCCGAGCAGGATCAGCGCGCCGGTAACGGGCACCGTCTCGGCGACCGTCATCCAGTCGAGCCCGTCCATGAAGTTGACGAGGTTCACGAACCAGATCCCGGCGAGCACCGCCAGCGCCCGTTCCACCGCGAGCGGCAGGGCCGGCACCAGCCGGCCGTCGACGCTCGCCACCAGGGCGGCGACGACGAGGGCCTGCAGCACGAGGCGAAGCGACGCCGGCAGCGGGCGGATGTCGTCGACGGCGCCGACCAGGGCGAGCACCACGGCGCCGAGCCCGAGCACCAGCACGTCGCGGCCCGCATCCGGCGCGGCGAGCAGCAGCCCCGTCACCGCGAGGGTCGCCGCGACGACGGCGATCCCGCCGCCCTGCGGCGTCGGCTCGGTGTGGCTTGAGCGCGCGTTGGGGCGGGCCAGCGCGTAGCGGACCAGCAGCGGCCGGAGCCGGACGATCAGGCCGGCGCTGAGGGCCGCGGCGAGGGGAACCGCGATGAGGGGGGCGAGCATGGTGCCGCTCTACGCTCCCGGGCCGCCCGGGTGAAGCCGCCGGGTGCGCGTGTCGCTGCACCCGGCGGCCTCGCGCCTCAATAGACCTGCGCCGCCGCGTCCTTGCCCTTCGCGGCGCCGTCGGTGCGGTTGGTCTTGTCGATCGCGCGCTCGACCACCTTGGCAATGCCGATCATGATCGTGTCAATCACGTAGTCCTTCGGCGTATAGACCGCCGAGACGCCCATGTTCTTCAAGACCAGCTCGTCGTCGGGCGAGATGATGCCGCCGACCACGAGCGGGATGTGGTCGAGGCCGGCCTCGCGCATCTTCGCCTTCACGTCGCGCACCAGCGGGACGTGGCTGCCGGAGAGGATCGAGAGGCCGACCACGTGGGCGCCGGTCTCCTTCGCCTTCGCGACGATCTCGGCCGGGGTCTGGCGGATGCCGTCGTAGGTCACGTCGAATCCGACGTCGCGGGCGCGCAGCGCGATCTGCTCGGCGCCGTTCGAGTGGCCGTCGAGGCCGGGCTTGCCGACGACGATGCGCGGCTGCTCGCCGAGGCGCTCGCCGAGATCGGCGATCAGCAGCTTGGCCTCCTCGGCGGCACCGGACGAAACGGTCTGAAGAGTGACGCCGGTCGGCGCGCGGTACTCGCCGAACACCTCACGCAGGCGCGTCCCCCACTCGCCGGTCGTGACGCCGGCCTTCGCGGCGGCAATCGAGACCGGCATGATGTTGGCGCCCGAGCGCGCCGCCGCCTCGAGCTCCTCGAGCGCCTTGCCGACGGCGTTGTCGTCGCGCTTCGCGCGCCAGTCCCGGATGCGGGCCTCGGCCTCCATCTCGACCGTCTCGGACACGGTGAAGATCGCGCCCTCGCCTGCGGTGAGCGGCGAGGGCTCGCCCTGCTGCCACTTGTTGACGCCGACGACGATCTGGTCGCCGGCCTCGATCGCCGAGATGCGGCGGGCATTGGATTCGACGAGCGACCGCTTGAGCGCGCCGGTCTCGACCGCGGCGACCGCGCCGCCGATCCCGCCGATGCGCTCCAGCTCGGCCCGGGTCTCGACCTTGAGCGCCTCGACCTTGGCGTCGATCACCTTCGAGCCGTCGAAGATGTCGTCGTACTCGAGCAGGTCGGTCTCGAAGGCGAGAATCTGCTGCATCCGCATCGACCACTGCTGATCCCAGGGGCGCGGCAGGCCGAGCGCCTCGTTCCAGGCCGGCAGCTGCACCGCGCGGGCGCGCGCCCGCTTCGACAGCGTCACCGCCAGCATCTCGATCAGGATGCGGTGGACGTTGTTCTCAGGCTGTTGCTCGGTGAGGCCGAGCGAGTTCACCTGCACGCCGTAGCGGAAGATCCGCTTCTTCGGGTCGTCGATGCCGTAGCGTTCCTGGGCGATCTCGTCCCACAGCTCGGAGAACGCGCGCATCTTGCAGATCTCGGTGACGAACCGCAGGCCTGCGTTCACGAAGAACGAGATCCGCCCGAACACCTCCGGGAAGCTCTCGGCATCGAAGTTCGGGTCGTCCCGCACGGTGTCGAGCACCGCGATCGCGATGGCGAGCGCGTAGGACAGCTCCTGCACCGGCGTCGCCCCGGCCTCCTGCAGGTGGTACGAGCAGACGTTCATCGGGTTCCACTTCGGCACCTCCTTGGTCGTGAACAGGATCACGTCCTTGGTCAGCCGAAGGCTCGGCGCCGGCGGGAACACGTAGGTGCCGCGCGACAGGTACTCCTTGATGATGTCGTTCTGGGTGGTGCCCTGCAGCCCCGAGAACGGCGCGCCCTGCTCCTCCGCCACCGCGAGGTAGAGCGACAGCAGCCACGGCGCCGTGGCGTTGATCGTCATGGAGGTGTTCATCTGGACGAGCGGGATGTTGTCGAACAACGTCCGCATGTCGCCGAGATGGGCGATCGAGACGCCGACCTTGCCGACCTCGCCGCGCGCCAGCTCGTGGTCGGGGTCGTAGCCGGTCTGGGTCGGCAGGTCGAAGGCGACCGACAGGCCGGTCTGCCCCTTGGCGAGGTTGCCCCGGTACAGCGCGTTCGATTCCTTGGCGTTCGAATGGCCCGCATAGGTGCGGATGATCCAGGGCTTGTCGCGCTTCACCCCGTCGACGCTCGCGCTCGCGCTCATGTCACCCGTCTCCGCTGATCCGTTCGTCGCGCGGCTCGCTCGCCCCGCCCCTTGCGGCGCACCGTAGCGAAGCCGTCGCGGGCCGTCATCTCATGCGAAGGGCCGGCGCCCGTCACCGGGCGGCGAGGCGCCCGCAAAAATCTCAGGGTCGACATCAAGGAAATTTGACGGGGATGGGTGGCACCGCCGCGGTTTCGAACGGTTCCAAACCGCTCGACGCGCGTTGGCTGGCCGCATTCGGACCTGGACGCGCGGCGTGCGCGCCCGACCACGCGGACCACCAAGCCAAGGAGCCCTGCACGATGGCAGACACCTCGCCCCGTCTGACGACGGCGTTCGGAAACCCGATTTCCGACAACCAGAACTCGCTCACCGCCGGCACCCGCGGCCCGGTGCTGATGCAGGATTACCATCTCATCGAGAAGATGGCGCATTTCAACCGGGAGCGGATCCCGGAGCGGGTCGTCCACGCCAAGGGCTACGGCGCCTACGGCACCTTCCGGCTGACCCGGAGCCTGTCGCAGTACACCCGCGCCAAGGTGCTGACCGAGGTCGGGCAGGACGTGCCGATGGTAGCGCGCTTCTCGACGGTCGGCGGTGAATCCGGCTCGGCCGACACCGCCCGCGATCCGCGCGGCTTCGCGCTGAAGTTCTACACCTCGGAAGGCAACTGGGACCTCGTCGGCAACAACACGCCGATCTTCTTCGTCCGCGACGCGATCAAGTTCTCCGACTTCATCCGCACCCAGAAGCGCGATCCGCGCACCCACCTGAAACCCCATTGGCGCCGCTGGGACTTCTGGGGCCTCTCCCCCGAGGCGATCCACCAGGTCATGATCCTGTACTCGGACCGCGGCACGCCGAAGTCGGCCCGCTTCATGAACGGCTACGGCTCGCACACCTTCTCGCTCTGGAACGAGGCTGGCGAGCGGCACTGGGTGAAGTTCCACTTCCACACCCAGCAGGGCATCCAGAATTTCTCTGCGGCGGAAGCCGACAAGATCGCCGGCGAGGATCCGGACTACTCGGCCGCCGATCTCTCGACCGCGATCGAGAAGGGCGACTTCCCGAAGTGGAGGGTCTCGGTGCAGCTGATGCCCGAGCTCGACGCCGACACCTACCGCATCAACCCGTTCGACCTCACCAAGGTCTGGCCGCACGGCGACTATCCGCTGATCGAGATCGGCGAGATGGAGCTCAACCGGAACCCGGAGAACTACTTCGCCGAGATCGAGCAGTCGGCCTTCGAGCCCTCGAACGTCGTACCCGGCATCGGCTTCTCGCCGGACAAGATGCTGCAGAACCGCCTGCTCTCCTACGGCGACGCGCACCGCTACCGCCTCGGGATCAACTACCAGCAGATCCCGGTGAACCAGGCGAAGAAGGCCGCCGTCCAGACCTACCATCGCGACGGCGCGATGCGCACGGACGGCAATCACGGCGCGCAGGTCGACTATCAGCCGAACTCCTTCGGCGGGCCGGTCGAGGATCCGTCGGTGGCCGAGCCGCCGCTGCGGATCACCGGGGATGCCGGCCGCTACGGCTGGCCGGGCGACGACGCCGACCTCTACGGCCAGCCGCGGGACCTGTGGACGAAGGTATTCGACGACGGCGAGCGCAAGCGGCTCGTGGAGAACATCGTCACCTCGATGGACGACTCGCCGCGCCACATCCAGGATCGGATGATCGGGCACTGGTACAGGGTGCATCCCGACTTCGGCCGCGGGGTCGCGGAAGGTCTCGGCATCGAGACGAGCAAGGCCGCCGCCGAATAGTTTTTGGGTGGCCGCCAAGTTAATTTTGTATCCAGAAGGCGTCGGCATGAGCCGGCGCCTTTTTTCTTGTCGGACACCGTACTCCTGGCCTTTCGGACGACTTGCAGACCCTTGGACGCCTCATCCTTCGCCGTTATAGCGCTAGGCCGGAACCGCGGCGTCGTCAGAACCGCGAGCGGGCACGAAACGGATTCAGGAGAGAGACGATGGCTGCCAGCGCGGCACTGCAACCGGCCAGCGCCGGGACGGGCGAGGTCAAGGACCTCTACGAGATGGGCGAGATCCCGCCGCTCGGTCACGTGCCCGCCAAGATGTATGCCTGGGCGATCCGCCGCGAGCGCCACGGGCCGCCGGAGGATTCGCATCAGCTCGAGGTGCTGCCGGTCTGGGACATCGGCGACGACGAGGTCCTGGTCTACGTCATGGCCGCCGGCGTGAACTACAACGGCGTCTGGGCCGGCCTCGGCGAGCCGATCTCGCCCTTCGACGTGCACAAGGCCGCGTACCACATCGCCGGCTCCGACGCGTCCGGCATCGTCTGGGCGGTCGGCGCCAAGGTGAAGCGCTGGAAGGTCGGCGACGAGGTCATCGTCCACTGCAACCAGGACGACGGCGACGACGAGGAGTGCAACGGCGGCGACCCGATGTTCTCGTCCTCGCAGCGGATCTGGGGCTACGAGACTCCCGACGGCTCGTTCGCCCAGTATTGCCGGGTGCAGTCGCGCCAGCTGATGAAGCGGCCGCAGCACCTCACCTGGGAGGAGGCCGCCTGCTACACGCTGACGCTCGCCACCGCCTACCGCATGCTGTTCGGCCACGCGCCGCACACCGTCCGCCCCGGCCAGAACGTGCTGATCTGGGGCGCCTCGGGCGGCCTCGGCGTGTTCGGCGTCCAGCTCTGCGCCGCGTCCGGCGCCAACGCCATCGCCGTGATCTCGGACGAGTCGAAGCGCGACTACGTGATGAGCCTCGGCGCCAAGGGCGTCATCAACCGCAAGGACTTCGACTGCTGGGGCCAGCTGCCCAAGGTGAACTCGCCGGAGTTCAACGCCTGGACCAAGGAAGCCCGCAAGTTCGGCAAGGCAATCTGGGACATCACCGGCAAGGGCAACGACGTCGACATCGTGTTCGAGCACCCGGGCGAGGCGACCTTCCCGGTCTCGGCGCTGGTGGTGAAGCGCGGCGGCATGGTGGTGTTCTGCGCCGGCACCACCGGCTTCAACATCACCTTCGACGCCCGCTACGTCTGGATGCGCCAGAAGCGCATCCAGGGCTCGCACTTCGCCCACCTCAAGCAGGCCTCGGCCGCCAACCAGTTCGTGATCGACCGCCGGGTCGACCCGTGCATGAGCGAGGTGTTCCCCTGGGAGAAGATCCCGCAGGCGCATACCAAGATGTGGAAGAACCAGCACCCGCCCGGCAACATGGCCTGCCTCGTCAACTCTCCGCGCGCCGGCCTGCGGACGGTCGAGGACGTGATCGAGGCGGCGGGTTTTCCGCGCGGCTGACGCGAACTCTTCGAAGCCTTAAGACCCGCGTCCCTCAGGGGGCGCGGGTCTTTCTTTGGCCGAGGGATTCGCGCGCGGCGCGTCGTGGCACGCTCCCGTCCGGGCCATTGTCACGCATCGCGTCGAGGCGCCCGCGCCTTCCCTCCCCCCTCTGCGGGGAGGGTAGGCCTCGCGTGAGCGAGGGTCGGGAGAGGGGACGCACCGCACGTCCGCGACGGGCGACCCGACGAGGGTTCGAGCCGGTCGTGCAGCGTGCCGTCCGCGCTACCGCTTCGTCTCGGTCCCCGGCAGGTGGCGCCCGTAGCTTTCCTGCTTGGTCGCCTTCTCGGTGATCAGGTCGGCGTAGGCCTGCCGCATCTCCGGGGAGACGGAAACCGTGCGGGCCTTCTCCTTCTTGCGCTTGGGCGCTTTCTTGAAGGTGTTGCTCGTCTCGCTCATGCCGGGCCTCGCGTCGGGGTGGTCGGGGTCGGCGTGCCCGGATCTGGCTCGCCCGGGGCAGGCGGATCGCAAGGGAACGCGACGAACGAAAGAAGGCGGGGCGGCTTTCGCCGTCCCGCCTTCGTGTTTCTATCGTCCGAGGAAGATAGAGGCCAGTCGCTGGAGCAGGCCCCGCGGTGCGGGCGGAGGCGCGCTCTGCCCAGGACTGTCCCCGATCTAAGCGTTCGCGGCGAAGGGGTGGGTCGCGGACTTGCGCTGCTCGGTGACCGCGGCGGCCTTCGGCTCGCCGGAGACGGCGCGCTGGATCGACAGCTTGGTGGCCTCGTAGTTGTACTTCTGGATCTTGGCGTCGTCGGCCGCTTCCCAGTGGATGAACACGCCGACCAGGATGAACAGGTCGTCGGCCTCATCGGCGGGGATGATGCCCTCGGCGACGGCGTCCTGCACGGCCATGGCGACGCCATGCTGGGCGGGGCCGAACATCTGGACGGCCTGACGGGCGTCGTTGATGGTCACCTTGTTGAACATCAGGGTGTTGGGCTTGCACGGCAGGTTCGGCGCGATGACCGCGAGCAGGCTGGTGAAGCCGTGCTTGTTGTTCACGAGGCCGTTGCAGAAGGCGGTCTCGGCCGGCGAACCGCGCGGTCCGATGATCAGGTCGATGTGGGCGACCTCGTTGCCGTCGCCGACGAGGGCTTCGCCGACCTGGACCTTGGTGATCTTTGCCATTCGGGTTTTCTCCCTGGATTCCAAACTCAAGGACCGCGGCCCGTCGAGTCGGGCGCGGCCGGAAGCCATCCTTGTTCGCGACGCCCGGCCTTGGAAAAGCCGGGCCGGTTAGCCCGGATAGCGGCGCGGACCCTACAGCGCGGTCCGGCCCGTCACAACCCATGGCAACGCGCTGAAATCGATATTAAAAGTGCGGCCCGGCGCTTGACGGCGGGAACTTTTTCAGAGGACGCCCGCAGGGTCCGCGACGCGGGCGCCCGCGGATGCGAGGGCATCGCAGAACAGCGTGGCGACGGTGAAATCGGCGCTGGTGCCGGGATTGATCCCGGCGGCCTTCCAGGCCGCGTCCAGCGCCAGCAGGCGCTCCACAGGTCGGGCGCGCAGGTCGAGGCCTGTAAGCGCCTCCACGGCCTCGGACCGCACGGCCTCCGCCCGGTCGGCGCCGTGCTTGCGCGCCACGTGGCTGTCGGGAAACGCCTGCAGGTAGGCGAGGTGCACGGCGGTGGTGCACCAGGCCGGTTCGAGATCCTTCTCGCGCGCGGCCGCCAGAGCCGGGAGGCCGACCCGGACGAGGTCGGCGAAGCCGTCGGTATAGGCGCGGGCGATGCGGTCGCGCGGGGCAGCCTCCTGCATTGCCGCCGCCAGGGAATCCGGGGCCGGCGCGGCCACGTCGTGCCGTCCGGCCCGGCCAAGCCCGCCCGGGTTGGCGAGGCGGATCGCGTCGAAGACGCCTTGCGCGTCCGCCGGTTCGAGGCCGGCCAGCACCTCGGCCACGGTGGTTCCCCGCTCGGCGGCCAGCGCCAGGGGCGCGCAGAGCAGGAGGATGCCGAGGTTGGTGTTCTGTCCCACCGCCGCCATCGTTGCCGCGACCGCGTCGCGGATCCGTGCGCCGAGCCCGGCTCCGCCGCGTGCCAGGGCGGGCGCCGACACCGCGGCGCTCATCATGAAATCGGCCACCGCCATGCGATGGCCGGCGGCGTAGGCGTGGACGTTGCCGGGTTTCAGGGCGTCGAGCTCGGCCAGGCACGCCGCCTGGTACGAGGCCGCGATCGCCTCCGGCGCGAGGCGCATCAGGCGACCACGAGCCGCGGCCGGCGCGCGGACCGGACGGCGGCGAGGAAGCCGCGCACCACCGCCCCGGCGATGTCGACCTCCGAGACCTTCTGCAGCCCCGACCATGCCGGCATCGAGTTGACCTCGAGCACGAGGAAGCCGCCCTCCCCGTCCTCGACGAGGTCGATGCCGGTGTAGTCGACGCCGACCGCGGCGGCGGCGGCCTCGGCGAGCTCGGCCGCCCGCGCCGGCATCGCCCAGGGCAGCGGGCGGCCGCCGAGGTGGACGTTGGTGATCCAGCCGTCGCCCTCGCGGATCATCCCGGCGATGGCCCTGCCCTCGCAGACGAAGACGCGGTAGTCGCGCCACAGCCCGTCGCTGCGGGGCACGTAGCGCTGGAGGTAGTAGACCCGCGAGACCGCATCCTCCGGCGGCAGGTCGTCCGGCCGCTCGATCAGCTGCAGCCCCTCGCCCTGCGAGCCGAACAGCGGCTTCAGCACCAGGGGCCGCCCGGGGCCGGCCTCGCGCGCGACGATCTCGGCGGCGGCCGTGCGCTTCGAGCACACGAAGGTGTCGGGCGTCGGCAGGCCGGCGCGGGCGATCATCAGGCTGGTCGCCGCCTTGTCGACCGAGCGCTCGATCGCGACCGGCCCGTTCCAGACGGTGACGTCCGAGGCCACCAGCGCATGCAGCACGCCCAGACGCATCGTCGTGGCCTCGAAGGTGCCGCCGGCGATGGTCCGCAGCAGCACGCCGTCGGGCAGCGTCCCGGCGAAGCCCGGCACCTGCAGGGGCTCGCCGCCGCCGGTGACGATCGCCACGTCGGCGAGCGAGAACAGCACCGGCTCGACGCCCTGCGCGCGAAGCGCCGCCAGGAGCCGGGCCTTGTGCCAATTGCCGTTGTCGGCCGCGAGCGCGATGCGCATTCTGTCGGTCACCCCAAGGATGGTTCAAGCCGCCGGTTCCGCCGACACGCATTGCCCTCCCGCTCCACGCCGTCATCCCGGGGCCGCGAAGCGGAGCCCGGGATCCAGAGCCGCCGACGGTGCCCGAGCTTGCCGCCACGGCGGATCTGGATTCCGGGCTCACCTGTGGCGCCCCGGAATGACGATGGTGGGGAAACCCCGGGAGAGCCGCGGGCGATGGCCTTCGTGTCGTGAAAGCCGGCCTCGACTGCCGCTACGAGAACGACGCCTCGACCAGCTCCGGCATCAGCTTGCCGCCGCGGAAGGTCGCGCCGGTGCGGATGGAGGTGACGATCGCCTCGGCCGGCGAGAACAGCGCGCCGTCGATCTTGTAGAAGTCGCCGTTCACCCGCGAGAAGATCTCGGCGAAGGGCGCGCCGTGGTCGCTCGACGTGGTTGAGGGCAGCTGCTCGGCGAGCTGCTTGGCCTCCGCGTCGTCGGCGTCGACGAAGAGCTGGACCCGGCCGCCGTAGATGATCGCGTCGTTGGTGCGGCCCATCGCCTTGATGAAGTCCGGGTGCTGCGGCGACAGCGGCGCCGAGCCGATGCCGTCGACGATCCGGTGCAGGTCGAAGCCGACCGTGTGCGCCTTGTGGAGGGCGACCTCGAGCACGCGGGCAACGACCTGTGTCGCGCCGGCGAGGCTCTGGGTCGGCGCGAAGATGAAGGTCAGGTCCTCCGGGCGCAGGGAGCAGGCCTCGGCGACCTTGGCGACGACGCTGGCCGGCGGCCCGCCGGCGGCCTCGAGCACCAGGGCGGTCTTCGTGGCCGAATCGCGGTAGCCGAGCTCCTTGTAGAGGTCCTCGACCACGGCGACGGCGCGGCCCGGGCCGGAGCCGAGGGCGAAGAAGCCGGAATCGCCGTCCTCGTCGGCGAGCGACCAGCCGGCATACTGGCTGCCGAGGCAGGCCAGCACCGGGTCGGCGGCGTGGACGACCACCGAGTACGGCCAGGACGGGATCGGGCCCGACGGGCTGATCGAGACGGTACCGAGGCCGCCGAGGCAGATCTCGGCGATCCGGCGGCCGGCCTCGATCGAGCCGCGCGCCGAGGCGCCGGCGTCGACCATGCGCGCGCCGCCCGGCACCTGTGTCACGGACAGGCGCAGAACGTCGGCGTCAGCGACGAAGCGCTCCACCAGGGGGGTCGCGATGGCGTTCAGGCTCGGCTGGTTGGTGCTCATGCGTTTCCTCCTCGGACAGCCGGTCGCGCAAGCTGGCGATCCGGGTCCCCAATTCTTGTCGTGCCGCCGGCCCGTCCGGCCCCCCCGCCAGGACCGTGCAGAGCGGGGCGTCCCGCATCACCCGTGTCCCGGCGCGGGGCCGGTCCCGCACGTGGTCCGGCCAGGCGACCGCCGGGACGACGGCGTGATCCCGCGCCGCGTAACAGATCTGCGAGGCCGCCGCATCCTCCGGCGCCGGCCCGATCTCGGGCGCATGGCCGAGGCAGGCCTCGACATGCGCGCGAAGAAGCGGCACGCCGCGCCGGTCGAGCACGTCGAGGGTGGCGCCCGGGCGCGGGTTGATCTCGGTCAGCCACCATGCCTCGCCGTCGGACAGAAAGTCGACGCTCGCGAGCCCGCGCAGCCCGGTCGCGCGGACCAGCTCGTCGGCCGCCTCCGCGACGGCGGCGACGATGGCGTCCGGGAGCGCGGAGGTCTCCCGCCGCCCCGGCGCCAGCGCGCCGGCATAGCGGAACGGGCGCAGGAGAGACGGCGCGCTCCACTGCTCGGTCAGCGCCAGGATGCGCGCGCCCGACGCGTCGGCCAGGATGTTGAGCGCGAAGGCGCGGCCCGGGACCCGGGCCTGGAAATAGGCGCCCGCCGGCGCCGGCCCGCTTGTCGCCGCGCGGATATGGCTCCCGCCCGAGCCCCCGGCCCGCTTGAGCAGCCAGGCCTTCGGGTCGTCGAGCCGCGCCCGCGTCACCGCCGGATGCGGGATGGCGAGCGTCGCGCACAGGGCCGCGAAGCGCAGCGGGTCCTTCAGCGCGGACACCGTCTCGGCCCCCGCGCCGACCAGGCGATGGCGCCGCGCGATCGCAGCGATCAGCGCGGGTGCGGCCTCGAAGCCGCTGCCGAGCACCACGCCGAGCGGAGCACCGCCGGCCATCGCCGACAGCGCGTCGAGATGGGCGAGCACCGTCTCCGCGAGCCGTCCCGTGCCGAACCGGCCCTCGAGCGGGCGATGCGCCGCGGCGAGTTCCAGGGTGTCCGAATCGGCGAACAGGTCGGCGACGAACGGGCGCAACCCGGCGCGGCGGGCGGCCTCGGCCAGGGCCCGCCCCGACTGGGCCGCGATCAGGATCGCCGCGCCGGCCATGATCGCCCCGCCGGCCTTGCCGGTCTCAGCCGGCGATCTCGACGGCGAGGGCGTAGGCGTCGCGGAAATCGAGGCAGAGCGGCGCCTCGGCCGCGAGCATCCGCCCGAACAGCTGCTTCTGCGTCTCGTACTTCACGTTGCCGACGGCGAGCGCGCCGATGCCGACGCCCTTGCCGACCGGAAGCGCCACGTCCACCGCGTTGACGTCGATCCCGGCGATGCCCGCCGGCGGCACCGCGTTGACGTCCGAGGCGACGAGCAGGTTCGGGGCCGCGCGCAGGTCCTCGGCCGAGAGGATCGGAATGCCGGCGGGGCCGGCCGAAAGGATCACGTCGGCATCCGCGATCGCCTTGCGGCGGTCGTCCGGCGTGGTGCCGTCGATGGCGCCGACCTCGATCCCGAAGCGCCACTTCATCGTGAAGGCGATCTTCGAGACCCGCTCCTCGCCGTCATGGCCGACCAGCACCGTCCTGGCACCTTCGAGCGCGCCGATCACCGCGGCGACGTAGGCGACGACGCCGGCGCCCCCGAAGATGACGATGCGCTTGTCCTTCAGGCCGGTGCCGAATTTCTGGCGCAAGGCCCGCGAGACCTGCGCCACCATCGCCGCGCCGGTGGTGAAGGAGCCGGCCGGGTCGGCGAACAGGTGGTTGGCGAAGGGCGGCACGAAAGCCTTCCTGGCCCGGTCGACCATGTCGAGGGCGTCCTCGGCGTTCTTGCCGCCGATGAAGATGCCGGTGCGGACGCCGTCTCCGGGCGCGCGCGAGAAGATCGAATCCTGCGTGAGCGAGACCACGTCCGGCAGCGTCACGTCGGTGTAGGTGACAATGGTCTCGAACCCGGCATCGACGGCCATGTTCACGTCGAACGGGCTCATGTGCTTGAGCGGCGTCAGCATGTGCAGGATCGAGCGGGCCATGGGGATTCCCTGTCTGGTGCGAGGATCGTCGGTCGGTGTCGTTGAGAGTCGCAATCGACGCCCGCGGTCAAGCGTGCCGGTTCAGGCGGTCGTGATCTCGGCGCCCGTGTTCCGGCCCCGCGCGATGAGGAAGCGCAGCGGGCCCGGCCGGTCGAGCCCGGCGACCAGCGCGCGGGCGTCGGCCTCCGACGGCATCAGCGCGAAGCCGGTCGGCCCCCAGGAGCTCTGGCCGTAGCCGGCGACGCCCTGGTCGGCGATCGTCCGCAGCGCCTCCGCGACGGCGGGGCTGGCGTAGCGGCCGCCCTGGTGCGGCGCGAAGTGGTCGCCGATCAGGCGCTGGATCTGGGTGATGCCGGCGCCGAAGCCCTGCGGCTCGGCGAGCACCGCCGCCGGCATCACCTGCATCAGCACGATCCGGCAGATCTCGGCGGCCTGGCGCTCGGGAAAGCGCGGCAGCTCGGCGAAGGCGCGCTGCTCGCGCGAGCCGTGGATGCCGGTGGCGTCGCGGTCGAGGATCAGCACGACGCGCCACGAGTCGGGGTAGGCCAGGCGGGCGATCACCGGCGGCGGCGCTCCGGTGGCGTCGCGTCCGCCGTCGACGATCAACCCGCCCTCGGTGAAGGCCGACAGCCCGACGCCGGACCGGTTGCCGCGATCGAGCGCGTTCGAGAAATCCTCGGCCGAGAACGGCTTGCCCGAGAGGCGGGCCAGGGCCGCGGCCACGCTGAGCGCGAGCTGCGTGCCCGAGCCGAACCCGGCATGAGCCGGAATCGCCTCCTCGACCCGGATCGCGACCGATTCGGCGACGCCGAGATGGCTCGCCGCCGCGTGGACGTAGCCGCGGACGCGGCCCTCCTCCGGTCCCGAGACGGACAGCCCGTCGGCGGCGCTCGCGGTGAGTCGGACGCCGGGGGCGTCGATCGCCAGGCCGATGCTGCCGAAGCGGCGGCCGAGGCCGCCATGCAGGTCGAGGAACCCGAAATGCAGGCGCGCCGGCGCGTGGACGTGGACGGAGCGCGAGGCGGCCTCGGAGCGGCCGCGTGCGGGTTCAGACACGTCGATCCCCTCCGCCTTCGCCACGCCGCTTCATCCTGCCGTCGCGGCGGACCTCTCGGGAAATCGGTCCCCGCGGTAGCCGGCTTCTCCCATGGAGGCGCCCCGCCGGGCAACCGCCTGTCGGGGCGAAGCGGCCGCAAATCGCGGCGACAGGGTTGCCTGTGGCGTCCGAGCGATGCAAACGTGCCCTCCAGCGCAGGCATTCCGAGTGCCGCCGGGTCGGGATCGCATCCCGTCCGGGCAGGCCATTCCGGCTGCGACGGTCCTTCGGCCGTCCTCCCCGGTCTTACGGCGACGATCTGCGACGCCTCAAGAAACGGTTCGGGTGAGGACGCATGACAGCCTGGGTGAAGGGTGACGCGACCGATGCGGAGGGCGCCATCGCGGCCGCCGCCGCTCTGCTCGCCGCCGCGCATGCACCGGTCTTCGCCGGACTGAACGCCGACGTCGCCGCGATCCGCGCCGCCTACCGCCTCGCCGGCACGATCGGCGCCTCCCTCGATACGCAGGGCGCCGCCGGCACCTACGCCGACCTCGGAGCGCTCAGCCGCGTCGGCGCGATGACGTCGACGCCGGCCGAGGTCCAGGGGCGGGCCGACGTGGTGCTCGTCGTCGGCGCCAAGGCCGGCACCAGCACCCTTGCCTCGGCCCTGCGCGGCAGCAAGCCGGTGCGCGGCCTCGCGGCCGGGGCCGACCGCCAGGTGCTCGCCGTCGCCGGCGCATCCGCTCAGGCGCTGGCCTCCGACCTCGCCCTGCTCCGCGCCCATGCCAAGGGGCACCTCAAGGACGCCACCCCGCTCAACGAGATCGCCCGCGCGCTCTACGCCGCCCGGTACGGCGCGGTGCTCTACGACCCGGCCGAGCTCGGCGAGCTCGGCGTCGAGACGGTGCAGGGGCTGGTGCGCGACGTGAACGAGATCACGCGCTGCTTCGCGCTCTCGCTCGGCGGCCCCGACCAGGACCGCTCGGTGGTGCAGGTCGCGGCCTGGACCACGGGCCAGGCCCCGCGCACCGGCTTCGGCCGCAAGGTCCCCGAGCACGATCCCTGGCGCTTCGACGCCGCGCGGCAGGTCTCGACCGGCGAGGCCGACGCCGCGCTGTGGCTCTCGACGCTTCCGGCCGCGCGCCCCGACTGGCTCGGCGCCCTGCCCTCGATCGCGATCGTCGGCACGGGCAGCCCCGAGGCCGCCCCCGGCACCGCCGAGGTCGTGATCGCGGTCGGCGTGCCCGGCGCGAGCGCCGGCGGCGTCCTCTGGAACGAGGGCCGCGGTGCCCTCACCTACCGACCCGGCACGGGGGGCGGCGCTTCGGCCGCCGACGTGCTGGCCCGCATCGAACACCATTTCGCTGGGAAGGATTCCTGATGCTGATCCGGATCCAGGGCGGCCGGGTGGTCGACCCGACGGCCGGCCGCGACGGCGTCGGCGACGTCTGGGTGGAGGACGGCCGCGTCGTCGCCCCCTCCGAGCGGACCCCCGACCGCACCGTCGACGCGACGGGCTGCGTGGTGATGGCCGGCGGCGTCGAGGTGCACTCGCACATCGCCGGCGGCAACGTCATCACCTCGCGGCTGCTGCTGCCCGACCTCTACGTCAGCGAGACGGCGCCGAACGGCCACCCCTTCGCCCATGCCGGCGGCGCGGCGGCCTGGATCGGCGCGGCCTACGCCAAGATGGGCTACACCACGGCGGTCGAGCCGGCGATGCCGCCGACCCACGCGCTCGCGACGCAGCTCGAATTGGCCGACATCCCGCTGCTCGACCGCGGCGCGCTCGCGGTGATGGGCAACGACGATCAGCTGCTGCAGCTGCTGCGCGCGGGCGAGAGCCGGGACGCGGTCCGCGACCTCGTGGCGCTCAACGTGGCGCAAAGCCGGGCGCTCGGGGTCAAGTGCATCAACGCCGGTGGCGCCTCGGCCTTCAAGGACGGCGTGCTCAAGCTCAGCCTCGACGACGAGATCCCGGTCTACGGGCTCTCGACCCGCAAGATCATGGGCTCGCTCCTCGACGCGGTCGAGGCGATCGGCGTGCCGCATCCGTTGCACGTCCACTGCAACAACCTCGGGCTGCCCGGCGCCGACGACAGCTTCATCGAGACGCTGGATGCGGCCGAGGGCCGGCGCATCCACTTCGCCCACGCCCAGTTCTACGCCTACGGCGCGGCCGACCCGGCGAATCCGGGCACAGGCGGCTTCCGCTCGGCGGCGCGCCGCATCGTCGACGCGATGCACGCGAACCCGAACGCGACCCTCGACATCGGGCAGGTGGTGTTCGGCCAGACCGTCACGGTCTCGATGGACATCCTGCGCCAGTTCGGCGGCCGCAAGGGCGCCAACCCGAAGAAATGGGTGCTGAACGCGGGCGATGCCGAGGGCGGCGGCGTGGTGCCGTTCCTGTATAAGCCGCGCGGGCCGACGAGCTCGCTGCAATGGGCGATCGGCCTCGAGATCATGCTGCTCTCGAACGAGCCCGAGCGCACGATCCTGACCACCGACCACCCGAACGGCGGCCCGTTCACCGCCTATCCGCGCATCATCCACCTGCTGATGGACAAGGAGGAGCGCGACCGCGAGATCGCGACGCTGCCCAAGGTCGTCGGCGAGCGCTCGTCGCTGCCCGAGATCGAGCGCGAATACTCCTTCTCCGAGATCGCCGAGCTGACCCGCTCGGGGCCGGCCAAGCTCCTCGGCCTTTCCGATCGCGGGCACCTGCGCGCCGGCGCGCGCGCCGACATCGCGGTCTACCGCGAGGACAGGAACCGCACCGCGATGTTTGCGAGCGCCAAGCTCGTGCTCAAGGACGGCGTGGCGATCGTCGAGGACGGCGAGGTCGTGCACTGGCACGTCGGCCGCTCGCTGTCGCTCACCGTCGAGTCCGACAAGGCGATGGAGCGCCGCACCGACGCCTACCTGCAAGACCGGTTCGGCCAGGGGCTCGACAGCTTCGCCGTGCCGGACGCGGCCTTCCCCGAGGCCGAGGTGTTCGAGGACGTGGCATGCCGGGCATGAGCGAGCGGCTTTGCGCGAGGGACGGGAACCGGAATGTCTGACCTCACCCTCAACGGCATCCGCGTCGAGGACACCTTCGCGGAGGCGTTCGACGTCGCCGGCACCGCGATCGTCGTCACCAACGACACCGCGAAGTGGGCGATGATCGCCGCCACGACGATGACCGGCTTCGCTACCTCGGTGATCGGCTGCGGCGCCGAGGCCGGGATCGACGCCGAGCTGTCGCCCGAGGAGACGCCGGACGGGCGCCCGGGCGTGCGCATCCTGCTGTTCGGCTTCGAGCCGAACGGGCTGAAGGAGCAGCTGCTGAAGCGCGTCGGGCAGTGCATCCTCACCTGCCCCGGGACGGCGTGCTTCGCCGGCGTCGAGGGGCCGACCAAGATCAAGCTCGGCGGCGCGATCCGCTACTTCGGCGACGGCTTCGCCATCGCCAAGCGCCTGCCGGACCACACCGGCAGGATGCGGCGCTACTGGCGCATCCCGGTGATGGACGGCGAGTTCCTGTGCGAGGATTCCGTGCGCGCGGTCGACGGCGCGGTCGGCGGCGGCAACCTGCTGTTCCTCGGCCGCACCCACGCCGAGACGCTGACGGTGGCCGAGGTCGCCGTGGAGGCCGCCAAGGCCATCCCCGGGGCGATCCTGCCCTTCCCCGGCGGCATCGTCCGCTCCGGCTCGAAGGTCGGCGGCCGCACCAAGGGCATGATGGCCTCGACCAACGACGCCTACTGCCCGACGCTGAAAGGCCGGGCCGGCTCGGCCCTGCCGCCCGAATGCGGCGTGGTCCTGGAGATCGTCATCGACGCGCTGACCTCGCAGGGCGTCTCCGATTCGATGCGGGCGGCGCTCCACGCCGCGACCGAGATCGGCGCGCAGCACGGCCTCGTCGCGGTCACCGCCGGCAATTACGGCGGCAACCTCGGGCGGCACCACTACCGCCTGCGCGACCTGCTCGACAAGAATCCCGCCGCGAAGGAGACCGTAGCGTGAGCGTCCTCTCCCTGCGGCAGGCGCCCCCCGAGCGCCTCGACTTCCTCAACATCGCGCCGGCGACCCTGGCCGCGCTGTCGCCGGCCGAGGCCGAGCGCCTGCCGATCGGCACCACCCGGCGCGGCCTGGTGCTCGGCGACTGCTTCCAGGTGTCGCTCGACGGCGGCGACAGCCTGACCATCGAGGGCGGCCACGAGCGGCTCGACCGCGTCGGCGGCGCGCTCGCGGCCGGCACGATCCGCGTCGTCGGCGACGTCGGCCAGCGGCTCGGCGAGGGCATGGCCGGCGGCATGCTGACCGTCACCGGCACGGCCGGCCCGTTCGCCGGCACCGGCGCCACCGGCGGCACCATCACCATCGCGGGCGATGCCGGCGATTACGCCGGCGGCGCGGTCTACGGGGCCAAGGCCGGGCTCGACGGCGCGACACTGATCATCAAGGGCACCGCCGGCCGCCATCTCGGCGACCGCATGCGGCGCGGGCTGATCCTGGTCGAGCGCGCGGGCGATTACGCCGGCTCGCGGATGATCGCCGGCACGATCGCCGCCGGGTCCGTCGGCGACGACGCCGGCTACGGCATGCGCCGCGGCACGCTCCTCCTCGGCAGCCACGGGCGCCTGACGCCGACCTTCGTCGAGACCGGCGAGCACGACCTCGTCTTCCTGCGGCTGCTGGCGCGCTCGCTCAAGACCCTGAGCCCGCGCCACGCCGAGATCGCCGCCGGCCCGCTGCGGCGCTATTCCGGCGACCTCGCGACGATCGCCAAGGGCGAGATCTGGGCGGCGGCCTGAGAGCCGCTCCTGCCTCCCCCCGCAGTGGGGGGGGAGGCAGGCTCACGTGCCGTCCTCGCCGCATCACTTCCCACGGACCTCGGCGTCGTCTTAAGATCCTCTCAACCCGGCCGCGGAGCCGGGGCCCTGCGAGGACGTCCTGCCGATGCTGATCCTGCTGTCCGCCTGCCTGCTGTCGCAACCGACGCAGTGCCACGACGACCAGATCCCGATGTCCTACGAGGGCAGCAACCCGTTCATCTGCCTGCGCCACGCCCAGAGCGTCCTCGCCGAATGGCAGGCGGCGCACCCCGACCTCCACGTCGCGAAGTGGCGCTGTGCCGTTCGCGGCACGGTGCCGAAGGACCTGTGACCGCCGCGGACCGAAGCTGAACGGATCCCGACGCGTCCGCTCGCGAACGGTTCAGCCTCCCTCGATCATCCTCCGGGCTTCGATGGCCGCCGGCCACGCATTGCGCGAGGACATGTCGTGTCGCTCCACCGTTTCCGTCTTGCCGGGTTCTGCGCGTTCGTCCTTGCGGGCCAAGCCTCCGTCGGCGCCGCACGGGCCGCGGATTTCGACGGGCCCTATCCGCCGCCGCACCCGGAATACGGCGGCTACGCCCACCGGGAGCCGCCCCCGCCCGAGCCGGCCTTCCGCCGCCCGCGCTTCACCGCCGGCCCGGATTTCGAGCCGCCCGAGCGCTGCCGCAGCTTCGTGAAGCGCCGCATCGACGCCTATGGCGAGGAGGTGGTGCGCCGTGTCCGGGTCTGCGACGAGCCGGGCGGATACGACGACGGCCCCCATCGCCCGGTCGTCTTCGATCGCCCGCCGCGGCCGCCGGTCGACATCCCGGATCGCGGTTGGGGCGGCTCGCGCTGGTAGCCCGGGGCGCGAGGACGCCCCCGCCTGAGATGAATAAGATCTCCGTAGCGGAAAACGCGACGTCCCGCCGTGTCGACGATCATCCTGCGATCCAGGGATCACGGGATCGACGTCACGCCCGGACCGGCGCCTTCTTGAGGGCGGCGGCGAAGGCCTTGAGCTGGCGGTTCAGGTCCGCCAGCTCGTTCAGCGCGATCGTCTTGTGCCCGTCCTTGACGGCACGCTCGATGTCCTCGACCTGCGAGGCGGCGAGGCGCCGGATTGCGGTGGCGACTTGGTCACGGGTCAACGGCGCCTCTCCCGGCACGACGCATGAGGGATGCTCGGTGATAGGTCGACAGGCTTAACCGTTGGTGTGCGGGCCTCCTCGCGCGCGGGCCCGCATCAGTCGTCCGGCGCGGTCGGTGGGGGCGGCGCCAGCGCGGCCTCGGCCGCCTGCAGGCCGGCCCGCGCCTTCGCCATCGCCGCGGCCTTGGCGCCGGTCTCGGCGTTCAGCGCTTCGAGGAAGGCGGTCCAGTTCCCGCGCAGCGCCGGCGGCATCTCGGCGTCGAGACGGTCGCGCAGCTGCGCCATCCGGGCGACGTGGCTGTCCGCCGGCCCGGCCCCGTCCGAATCGTAGACGCCGACGCCGCACACCTGGTCGCCGGCGCGGGTGTAGTAGGTGGTCTTCTGGAGCGCGACGGTGCTGCCCGGCTTAGGGAACAGGTAGCGGATCTCGGCGACCGTGCCGGCCTTGGCCGTCTCCAACATCCGGCGGATGAAGTAGGTGCCGTTGCTGTCGTGCAGGTCGCGCACGTTCTGGCCCTGCAGGATCGGGTTGGGATGCGCGCTCATCACGCCGTCCGGCCCGACGCAGAAGACGTAGGTGTCGGCGGTGCGGAACCCCGCCTCCCCCTTGGTGAAATGCGCGAGCGCCGCCGGCGCGTCGGCCGCGATCGCCGCGACGACGTGCTTCAGCATCCACTTGGCGGAGGCTTCCGAGCCGGCATCGCCGCAGGAGACCGGCGCCTCCCCGTCGCCGCAGGCGCGCCCGGGCTGGGGCGTCGCCGCCAACCCGATCGCGGCGAGGAGGGACGCAGCGACTACGGAGCGAAGCAATGCCATCGGTCGCGCCTCGACGATCAAGCGAAGGCCCGCGCGCGGCGGTAAGGCGTGCGCACGTCCGTTGCAGATGGATCCGTAGCTCGACAAGTCATGGTCGAAGCAGCCGGGATGGACGGCAGCTTCCATCGATTTCGTCGAATCTTCAAGAGCGAAATCGAGCATTCGAAACGCGCGAAAACAGTAGACCGGCGCGCGCCGGCGCCGGCGCATCTCTTGCGGGCCGAAGCGGCGCGACCCGTCCGCGGGTCGCGCCCTCGGCGCCGGGCATCGGCGTGGCCGTGGCGCGGCTCAGGTCCGCCAGGGGTGGGCCGGCAGCTCGGTCTTGCCGATCGTGCTGGCGCCGGCCTCGGCCACCACGTGGTCGTTCTCCACGGTCGAGCCGCTGACGCCGATGGCGCCCGACATCTCGCCGTCCGCGTCGACGATCGGGATGCCGCCGGGGAAGGTGATCAGCCCGTCGTTCGAGTGCTCGATGCCGTAGAGCGGGCCGCCCGGCTGCGACAGCGCGCCGATCTGTCCGGTCATCATGCCGAAGAACACCGAGGTCTTGGCCTTCTTCTGGGCGATGTCGATCGAGCCGACCCAGGCGCCGTCCATGCGGTAGAACGCCTTCAGGTTTCCGCCGGAATCGACGACGGCGATGCACATCTGCGTGCCGAGTTCGGCGGCCTTGGCTTTGGCGGCGGCGATCGCGGTCTCCGCCTGCTCGATGGTGACGTGCATGGTGTCATCTCCCTGATGGCGCCGCCGGACCGGGGCGCGTCGTCCCCGCAGCCTCGGCGGGGATACCGATCGACAACGGCCGAGGTTGCGCCCGGTGCCGAGAACAAGGACGGCCGCCCCGGATGTCCCGGGGCGGCCGCGGATCGATCGCGTCGGTCGGCCTGCCTCTGCCGGCCTACTTGGCCGACATCGCGTTGGCCTTCTCGATCAGCGCCTCGGCCATGCGGATCGAGGCGATGTCGATCAGGCGGCCATCGAGGGAGACGGCGCCGCGGCCGGCCTTGGCGGCCTCTTCCATCGCCACGAGGATGCGGCGCGCCTTGGTGACCTCGGCCTCGGACGGGGTGAACACCTCGTTGGCGAGGTCGATCTGCGAGGGGTGGATCGCCCACTTGCCCTCGTAGCCGGCCGACGCGCAGCGCCGGGCCGCGGAGGTGTAGCCGTCGGGATCGGAGAAGTCGCCGAACGGGCCGTCGATCGGGCGCAGGCCGTAGGCGCGGCAGGCCACCAGCATGCGCTGCTGGGCGAACAGCCACGGATCCTGCCAGTGGGTCTCGCGCTTGCCGCTCTCGTCCTTGTCGGTGAGCACGCTGTAATCGGGGTTCACCCCGCCGATGACCTGGGCGCGGGCGCGGCAGGACGCGGCGTAGTCGGCGACGCCGAAGGACATCGCCTCGAGGCGCTTCGAGGAGGTCGCGATCGCCTCGACGTTGGCCATGCCGAGCGCGGTCTCGATCAGCACCTCGAAGCCGAGCTTCTTCTCGCGCTTCTTGGCCTGCTCGATCTGCGTCACCAGCACGTCGATCGCGTAGACGTCGGCCGGTACGCCGACCTTCGGGATCAGGATCATGTCGAGGCGCGGACAGGCTTCGACGATGTCGACCACGTCGCGGTACATGTAGTGGGTGTCGAGACCGTTGATGCGGATCATCATGGTCTTCGAGCCCCAATCGATATCGTTGAGGGCAGCGATGATGTTGGTGCGGGCCTTCTCCTTGTCGTCCGGCGCGACCGCGTCCTCGAGGTCGAGGAAGATCACGTCGGCGTTCGAGGTGGCCGACTTCTCCATGAAGGTCGGGTTCGAGCCTGGCACCGCGAGTTCGGAGCGGTGGAGCCGCGGGGTGGCCTGCTGGACGAGGGTGAAGCTCATGGGGGGTCTCCTGTTTCCCTGGGAAGTCGGGCGGCTTGCGGTGCCGCCGTCAGAGCGCGGGCTCAGCTAGGCCGCCCGAACCGTCGGTTTCAACATGGGCCTGTGCGTTCTCGGCGACAGGCCTAGGCGATACGTTTGCATCAGCCGGTCGCACCGAAGCCGACGGCGATGCAGTTGATCGAGAGCAGGAGCGCGGATTTCACCGCCTCGCGCTTGTCCTCGTCGGTCTCGGCGCGGAACCGGCGCAGCAGCTCGACCTGCTCGCGGCCGACCTGGTTGATCGTCGGCAGGCGGCCGGTGAGACGGTCGCGGAACAGCGGCGCGCGCTCGGCCAGCTCCCGCCCGCCGGTGATCCGCAGCACCATCTCGCGCGTCAGCGCGTACTCGGCCTCGATCATCCCGAAGATGCGGTCGCGGATCTCCGGGTCGGCGACGAGGCCGGCGTAATCCCGGGCGATGCCGAGATCGACCATGAGCAGCGTCTTCTCGACCTCGTCGAGGATCAGGCGGAACAGCCGGCATTCCTGGAACAGGCGCTTGAGCAGCGCTTCGCCCTGGTCGCCGCGCACGTCGAGGAAGCTGCGGATGCCGGAGCCGACGCCGTACCAGCCGGTGACGACGTGTCGGTTCTGCGACCATGCGAACACCCAGGGAATCGCGCGCAGGTCGCTCAGCGATTTCGCCCCGAAGCGCCGCGCCGGGCGCGAGCCGATGTTGAGCAGCGCGATCTCGTCGAGCGGGCTCGCGGCCTGGAAGTAGTCCACGAGGCCGTCGGCCTGGAGCAGGTTGACGTAGGCCGCGCGCGAGGCGCCCGACAGCGCCTCCAGCGCATCGTCGAACTCGTGCCGGGGCTGGTTCGCGCGCTGCCGCTCGGATTGCAGCGCGTGCTCGAACACGGAGGCCGCCAGCAGCTCCATCTGGTAGGCGGCGGTGCCGCGGTTGGCGTACTTGAACGAGACCACCTCGCCCTGCTCGGTGGTGCGGAAGCGGCCGTTGATCGAGCCAGGCGGTTGCGCGTCGATCCCGCGCTGGGTCGGCACGCCGCCGCGGCTCACCGAGCCGCCGCGCCCGTGGAAGAATGCGATCGGCACGCCGGCTTCCTTGCCGAGCGCCGTCAGCTTCGCCTGCGCCTTGTACAGCTCCCAGTTCGAGGCGACGAAGCCGCCGTCCTTGTTCGAATCCGAGTAGCCGATCATCACCTCCTGCACGCCGCCCTGCCAGCGGGTGGAGCGGCGGACCACCGGGATGCCGACGAGCTCCTTCATGATCGCCGGCGCGGCGCGCAGGTCCTCGATGGTCTCGAACAGCGGCACGATCGGCAGCGGGCAGATCTCGGTGCCGGCGGCGTCGAGGTAGAGGCCGGCCTCCTTGGCCAGCAGGTAGGCGCCGAGGATGTCGGGCACCGAGCGGGTCATCGACAGGACGAAGGCGCCGAACGCCTCGCGGTCGAGGGTGTCGCGCATCTCGCCGACGAGCGCGAAGGTGGCCAGGGTCTCGCGAGCGTCGTCCGGCAGGCCCTCGAACGAGGTTTCGCCGGTCCGCGGCCGCGCCAGCTCGGCGACGAGCCAGGCCTTCCACTCGGGCGACTCGAGGTCCGGCGGCGCCTTGCCGCCGCTCTGGCGGGCGTAGAGCGCGTGCAGCGTCTTCGTGGTGCGGGTGGTGTTCTCGCGCAGGTCGAGGCGGACGGTGGAGAACCGGAAGATCTCGACCATGCGCCGCACCGGCCGCACGAGGTCGGTGGCGAGCGAGGTGCACTTGGCGTCCGCGAGGCCCTGCTCCAGGGTGCGCAGGTCGTTGATCAGCCCGTCGGCGCTCGGGTAGTCCGGCCCGCTCGTGCGGCCGCCCTCGTTGCGCCGGATCGTCGCCTCGATCTTGCGCAGGATGCAGGACAGGTACTGGCGATAGGCCTCGCCGGGGTTGCGGCCGGCGATCGCCTTGGCGTCGCCGCTCTCAGACAGGGCCCGGGCCAGCTCGGCCCGGAAGGTCTCGGGCACCGGCATCGAGCGCTCGGTGAGCGACAGCACCCGGCCGAGATGAAGCACGCCGTCGCGGTAGCGCCTGAGCGAGGCGAGCGCGTTCCACTTCAGCGTCTCGCGGGTGACGCTGGCGGTGACGTAGGGATTGCCGTCGCGGTCGCCGCCGATCCAGGAGCCGAACTGAAAGAAGGCCGGCACCTCGAACTTCTCGTCCGGATAGTACTGCGCCAGGGATTCCTCGAGCGAGTAGACCACCTCCGGCAGCATCTCGAACAAGGTCTCGTCGAAGAAGTGCAGGCCCCAGGAGACCTCGCGCTCGACGGTGGCCTTCTCCAGGTGCAGCTCGCCGGTCATCCAGACCAGCTCGATCTGGTCGCGCAGCTCGTTCATCAGGCCGTTGCGCTCGCGCGTGGTCCAGCGCGGCAACTCGAGCTCGCGCAGCACGAGGTAGATGCGCCGGAACTTCTCCAGCACGGTCACGCGCTTGCCCTCGGTCGGGTGGGCGGTGATCGTCGGGCGGATGCGCAGGTCCTTCAGCAGGGCATGGATCTGCGGCGCGGGGATGCCGCCGGCCGAGGCTTCCGCCAGCACCTTGGCGAAGGACCCGCCGAGGGCCGAGCGGCCCTCCGTGCGCTCGACGTGCCGGCGCCGGCGCATGGCGACGTTCTGCTCGGCGATCGACAGCAGCTGGAACCAGATGCCCTGCACCTGGAGCGCGCGGGCCAGCATCTCGGGCGTGAAGGTCGAGATGTCGGCGGTGCCGTGCAGCACGGCCTCCAGCTCCGGCTCGTGCCGCCGCGCCACGTCGAGCAGCGCGTGGAACAGGATGTCGAGGGCTTCCTTCGACGAGGTGCCGGTGATCACCGGCGGGGCGAAGGCGTTCTCGTCGGCATGGCCGAGGGAGGCGTGAAGGGTCTTTGGCATCGGATCAAGCCACCTGGGGCGGATATCATTTTGGCGGGGGTGGCACCGCGCGGCCCCCTCTCCCGAGCGGGAGAGGGTCGGGGTGAGGGGCTAGGTCATTCCGGAGAGGTCACGCCCCTCACCCTGTCCCTCTCCCGAACGGGAGAGGGGACCCGCGCTTCAGGTTCGCGCTTCGGGCGCTACGCCGCCCGCCGCATCACCTCGGCGACGGTGTCGCCGAACGAGCCGGGATCGGGCGCCACAGTCAGCCCGTAGGACCGCATGATCTCGGCCTTCTCGGCCGCGCTGTCGCCGGTGGCCGAGATGATCGCGCCGGCATGGCCCATGCGGCGGCCCTTCGGCGCCGTGAGCCCGGCGACGAAGCCGATCACGGGCTTCGAGAAGTTCGCCTTGATCCAGGCCGCGGCCTCGGCCTCCTGCGGGCCGCCGATCTCGCCGATCATCAGCACGGCCGCGGTCTCCGGGTCCTGCTCGAACAGCGCGAGATGGTCGAGGAAGGACGAGCCGTTGATCGGGTCGCCGCCGATGCCGACCGAGGTCGAGATGCCGATGCCGTGCGCCTTCATCTGCGAGGCGGCCTCGTAGCCGAGCGTCCCCGAGCGCGAGATCACGCCGACGTTGCCCTTCAGGTAGATGTGCGGCGGCATGATGCCGAGCATCGACTTGCCGGGCGAGATGATGCCGGCGCAGTTGGGGCCGACCACCATGGTGCGGCGGTCCTTGGGGTAGCGCATCAGGTAGCGCTTCACCCGCATCATGTCCTGGGCCGGGATGCCGTCGGTGATCGAGCAGACCAGCTTCAGCCCGGCATCGGCCGCCTCCATGATCGCGTCCGCGGCGAAGGGCGGGGCGACGAAGGTGATCGAGGTGGTGGCGCCCGTCGCCTCCACGGCGTCCTTGACGGTGTTGAACACCGGCAGGCCGAGATGGGTCTTGCCGCCCTTGCCGGGGGTGACGCCGCCGACGACGTTGGCGCCGTAATCCTTCATCTCCTTGGCGTGGAAGGTGCCCTTGTCGCCGGTGATGCCCTGGACGATGATCGGGGTGGTCTCGTCGATGAGAATGCTCATGGCGGTATCCTTCGCTTATCTCACGGACGTCAGTGCTTGGTGCCGTTGCAGGCCTCGACGGCCTTGCGCGCGGCCTCCGACAGGGTCTCAGCGGTGATCAGGTCGAGCCCGCTCTCGGCCAGGATGCGCTGCCCGGCCTCGACGTTCGTGCCGGCGAGCCGGACGATCAGCGGCACCTCGATCTTCACCTCGCGCGCCGCCTGGACCACGCCCTCCGCGACCCAGTCGCAGCGGTTGATGCCGGCGAAGATGTTGACGAGGATCGCCTTCACGTTCTTGTCCGACAGGACGAGGCGGAAGGCGGTGGCGACGCGCTCGGGGCTCGCGCCGCCGCCGACGTCGAGGAAGTTCGCCGGCTCGCCGCCCGCGTGCTTGATCATGTCCATGGTCGCCATGGCGAGGCCGGCGCCGTTGACGATGCAGCCGATCTCGCCCTCGAGCCCGATGTAGCTGAGGTTGTGCTCGGCGGCCTGGGCCTCGCGCGGGTCGCCCTGCGACGGGTCGTGCATGTCGGCGATGTTGCGGCGGCGGAACATCGCGTTGTCGTCGAACGACATCTTGGCGTCGAGCGCCAGCACGCGGTCGTCCTTGGTGACGACGAGCGGGTTGATCTCCAGCATGGTGCCGTCGCAGTCGCGGAAAGCCCGGTAGGCGTTCATGATCGTCTTCACCGCGGCCGAGACCTGCCTGATGTTGAGGCCGAGCTGGAACGCGATCTCGCGGGCCTGGAACTGCTGCAGGCCGACGGCCGGCTCGACCACCACCTGGATCAGCGCCTTGGGCTCGCTGGCCGCGATCTCCTCGATGTCCATGCCGCCGCGCTGGGAGGCGATCACGCGGACGCGCTCGGCCTTCCGGTCGAGGACGTAGCCGAGATACAGCTCGCGCTCGAACGGGTCGGCGGTCTCGACGTAGACCCGCTGCACCGGCTTCCCCTCGGGCCCGGTCTGCAGGGTGACGAGGCGCTTGCCGAGCAGCTCGCGGGCGGCGTCGCGGACCTCGTTGTAGGTCCGGCACAGCTTGATCCCGCCGGCCTTGCCGCGGGCGCCGGCATGGATCTGAGCCTTCACCGCCCAGAACGAGCCGCCGAGCTCGGTCGCGGCATAGACAGCCTGATCGGCGCTGAAGGCGACGGCGCCCTTGGGAACCGCGACGCCGAAGCTCGCGAGCAGCTCCTTGGCCTGATACTCGTGCACGTCCATCGGGCGCCTCCTTCGGTACTGTTCTTGGCTGCGTTTCTACGCCCTCATTTTACTTTGGGGGAGAGCAGTGTCGCATTAAATTTTTTTGCATTCTCATTGAGTTCGCCTTGATCGGCGAAGGAATGCTTGCGGTCTTCTTGTTGCGTCGCACAATCTTCTGGCGACGATCGTTTCCCGACTTCGCAATTCGCCCGATGGCGGTCCCCGATCGCCGCCGATCGGGGACCGCCATCGGGCTTCGCGTCAGCTCACCTTGGCCTTGACCACGTCGTAGACCTTATCGTTGAGCGGGCCGGCATCGCCGAGCAGCGCTTCGAGCTCGGTCAGGCGCGCCTGCGCGAAATCGCGGTCGTCGAGGCCCTTGGCATTGACGTAGACGTTCAGCGCCGCGCTGCGCAGCCCGGCATGGGCCGAGAGCACGGCGACGCCGGCATCCGAGATGACGTTGAGGTTGCCCTTGTCGGCGACGACCTCGGCGAGGTCGATCACCGCGCGGCAGGCGCGGCAGCAGGCGAGCGGCACGTCGGTCGCCACCTTCAGCGCCGCCTGGATCCCCTCGGCGCGGACCGCCTTCTCGTCGTCGGTGGCCTTGGGCAGCCCGTAGGCCCCCATCACCGCGTCGAAGGCGGCGACGTCCTCGGCGATCATGCCGGTGAGCTGCGCCCGCAGCGCCTCGGACTGGACGAGCATGTCCTTCAGCTCGGCCTCGACCTCGACGTACTTCTTCTTGCCGATGGTGAGGTTGCACACCATCGAGACCAGGGCCGCGCCCATGGCGCCGGAAATGGCGGCGGCACCGCCGCCGCCGGGGGTCGGGGCGGCGCTGGCCAGCCCGTCGAGGAAGGTCGCGATCGTATCGTGCTCGGCCATGCGCCCCACTCCCCCGTTCAGGCCATCTTCTTGGCGAGCGCGTAGATCTCCTCGGCATCCAGCACCTGCTCGGTGCTGTCGAAGAGCTGGCCGACGCAGGCGCGATGGAGCTTCAGCTTCAGGCCGCCGATGCCCAGTGCGCCGAACGACTTCTTGCCGTGCCGGTCCTTGCCCTTGTCCATGGCGTCGATGCCGCCGAAGCCGAGCGGCGGCTGGGCGTTGTAGTCGGCCACGAACTCGATCGAGGCCTCGTCCTTCCAGGCCGACTCGGGCAGCAGCTCGATGCCGATGGCGCCGGCCGAGAACACCAGGTTCTTGCCCTTGACGATCTCGGCGCGCGAGGCCTCGTCCGGGGTCGCGGCCGCCGTCACGGCGACGCCGAAGCGCTTGTTGACGGCGTCCGCCGCCGCCTGCGCGCGGTCGAGCTGACGGGCGGCGAGGACGACCTCGGCGCCCTCCTGGGCGAGCAGCGCCGCCGAGCGCATGCCGACCGGGCCGGTGCCGGCGAGCACCACGGCCTTCTTGCCCTCGAGCGAGCCGGCGGCCTTCGCCACCAGAGCGACGCCGGCGGCGGCGGTGGTGTTCGAGCCGTTGGAATCGAGCATGGTCGAGACGCGGAACGGGCCGAAGAAGCGCTTCTTCACCGCCTCGAGCACCGCCTCGCCGGCCGCCATGTTGCCGCCGCCGACGAAGATCGCCGTCGACTTCTTCTCCGAGCCGCCGCGGGTGTAGATCGTGCCATCGACGAGCGCGCCGACGTTCTCGGGCGTCACGCCGCCGTAGCCGGTGATGTGGTCGGCGCCGCCGTCGTAGCCGACGACGGTGTCGAATACGGACGGCATCGCATCGGTGTCGAACAGGAACAGAAGCTTCTTCATGGTGCGTCCTCTCGCCCGCGTCTCGGCGCGGATGGCGTTCGTGTTGGAAATTGGGTCCGGGCTCGTCTGTCGCTCAGCCTTCCCTCCCCCCTCTGCGGGGGAGGGTGGCCCGCGAAGCGGGTCGGGAGAGGGGCAGCGCGACGTTCGGAGACGTGGCTTTCCTCTCCCGCCGCTCGCTGACGCTCGGCCCACCCTCCCCCGCAGCGCGGGGCGGGAGAGGTCGACCTAGACCACGTTGTGCGGCTTGCCGGCGACGAATGCTTCCGCGTTGTCGACGAGCTTGTCGCCCCGGATCTGCATCGGCTCCTTCCTGTCTCAGGCCCCGTGCGCCCTCGCGATGGGGTTCCTCCGCTCC
>NZ_JAKSXU010000151.1:0-6920 GCF_022829325.1 Methylobacterium sp. J-092
CCTCATCGATCTGCTCACCCTGGTCATCACGAACTGGCGTCAGCTCGACGGGTGGGAACAGCTCAGCCAATCCCTGAGCTACGCCGTAGAGAACAGGATCGGAGTCTGGGCCAGACAGGGGTACGCAGTGATCCCGATGTCGCATTTTGCGCTCTACTAATGGTCTGGAACAAGGCCGGCGCAGGCCCGTCAGTTTTAAGTTGAGACGGCTAATCATATCAAAAGATGGTTTCTGGGCGATTGGTTCCACCCCAGCTGCATTGAAAAATCATCATAAAACAGCCCCTGAGAATTGCTGCGGCGCACACCTGCAAGAGCGGCATTGGCCCGGCTGTCATTGACTCACCAGACCTTTCACTATCTGCGCACTCTGGTGTCGCCGGTGCCGACCTCGCCCGGATCATGGATCAGTCAGGGCACCGAGACCCGCGGACCGTCGTTGGCTACATCCGGCGGGCGAACGCATTCAAGGAGCACTCGGAGAGCGGGTTTTTGTGAGCACGATCGGCAGCACGATCTATCAACTTGTCGAGCGCGACGCTTAAGACCAATCGTTCCGCTGACGATCAATAACAGCCATGATCGCGTTTAATGTACTGCCTAGTCGTATAGATGTTGCGCTCGGGTAAGATTTATTACCTAGTGATACAGCTTCAAAAACTAGCTCCTCTTTGAAAACGTTATCAATGAGGATAGTTTCTATTTCTTGATATACAGGGTCAATGAATGTAACACCAAAGCCTTTCTCGTTCCGATGCGCTAAGCGGCATGTTCTAGGTACACGGCTAGTACCTATGGCCAAATCGAACTGATCCGGGACAATAGTATGCCGACTTGCGCTCACAAAGGCTCCAAAGGAGGAGATATCTGTGATATTGCAACGGATCGGGTTGCTGTCTAAAGGAATGAAAATTCGTGCAGATAGGTTGCATGATTGTCTTTCCACACGTCTGCGGCCAGGCATTTTATGCTTCCTTTGAGATATTTATTCTTTCTCTATTTCACGGTACTATATGTGGGTTAAATTCTTCTAAATACAGAATATGCTCGATGAATTGCGAAAGTAATATATGTTATAAACATATGATGTATTTATATATCTTAAAAATCCGATTTTTACAATAATACACTCAATGTATATCTCTACTGTTCCAGCATGCACAGGACGCTCGATGCTCACATTCACCTCGATCACGATTCGCAGTGTCTTCGCTGCAGCGATCGTGGACGGTCGTGCTGTCTGGCGGATGGGGCGGTGCGATCTCATCTCGAACGGTCTGTACGGGGCGATCTGAGGTTCCTAGGACGTACCGCAGCGCCGGTGCAGGTCGCGTGAGCGGATGAGCGCTACATCGCGAAGGGGGGGGCGGAGCCGGATTGGCGCAACCGGGCGGATGGTCGGCGCAGACGATGCGCACTTGGCGCATCTCCGCGTTCCAGGCCGGCACAACGTTACTGCGGTAAAGCGGGCCTAGTCAGTGACCGCTATGAGGTGCCTTATCCGGTGCCAGTGAGGCGTGCCTCGATCCAGGCCTGCGCCTCTTCGAGATCCGCAAAGATCGGCGGTCGATGATCATCGACGCGGCCAAAGCCTGCTTCTAGGAACCACTTGCCCGCGTCCTCGTTGTGGTGCTCGGACAGCTGTACAAGCACGGCCGCGAGGAACCCGTCGACGAAGACGAGTTGGCTCTCCTGGTCGGCGCTCCCTGTGGCGACTTGCACCGGTTGAAGGCGGAAATTCATGCCGCAGCACGCTCCCCCAGATGCAGGTAGTTCGGCTTGAACTCGGCCAACGCCCTGAGGCGTGGAAGGTCGAGGATCGTCATTCGACGCTGCTGAAGTTCAATCAGTCCCTCACGGCGAAGTTCTTGCAGCGTGCGGTTGAGGTGCACGACCGACATGCCGGTGGTGTCGGCAAGGGCCGCCTGTGTGACCGGCATGTCGTAGCTGTCCCCGTCGGCGAGGCTCACTGCCCGCATCCGGACCTGAAGCTCGCAGAACAGGTGTGCAACCCGTTCCAGGGCCGAGCGGCAGCCGACGTTCACCAGCCACTCGCGCAGCGTCGCCTCGTCCACCAGTGTGCTCATTCGGAGCGCTCGGGCGAGCTGGGGATGATGCTCCATCACCTCGGCGATCACCTTCGGCGGGATGCAGACCACCTTGCTGGCCGACAGCGTGGTGATCGCGTGATCCATCGTGTCGAGCAATGCCACGTCGAGATCGCAGAGGTCACCCGGTACAAGGTAGGCCATGATCTGACGGGTACCGTTCGCTCGCGCCTTGTGGCGGCAGGCCATGCCTTCCAGGATTAGGAACACGCCCTTGGGCGCCTCACCCTCGCGAACGAGATTGGTCTGCGACGGGACGACCCGCGATGAGGCGCTGATCCGCTCCAGTAGTGCTTTGTCCGCATCCGACAGGGACACGAAGCCTTCCAGCTTTCGCACGAGCGGATTACCCCGGCTTTCCGCAGCCTGGGCTGACTGTAACGATGGGGGTGCTTCGATGCTGACGGGGGCAGTCCGAGAGGGGGACAGCTCGTCCAGCAGCGCCACCACATCCTCCGGCAAAGCCGGCTTGGTGAGCCAAGGCGAACCGTGGAAGCCCACCGCGCGGGGCTCATCGGACTGGAAGCCGGAGTGGACCACGACAGGAACGCCCCGTTGGCGCAGCGCGTCACCCAGGGCGGTGCAGAAGCCGTCCCTGAGTTTGACGTCCACAACCGCGAGCGTGGGGCTCTCCTGTTCCAGGCCAGCTAGAGCCTCGGGGGTTGTCCCGAACGGCCCTAGGACGCGGTAGCCTGCCTGCTCCAGGGCATCGCTCATGTCCGCGCCGATCATGGCATCGGCCTCGGCAAGAAGCACGAGGGGCTGTTGCTCTGTAATGCTCACGTCTGCTCCAGGAGGGAAAAACCACCTGTCGCCCGAAGGGCGCAAGCTTGACGCTTAAATTAGAAACATAAAGCGGGTTGCAGGTAAACGATCAAAACCGCTCGGTACGCTATCGTTCATTGCGAATGTACGGTACCGCGCATAACTTAAAACGGCGCAATAGCAGTCAACGGCATTGTAAATACGAAGTTCCTACACCATGCTTTGACCATCGCCTGCACGAGGTTCCGAGCGCAGACGGCTGGGAGACGGTGCGCTCTTGCTCCGAGACGGAGACAAGACCCCATGGCTCAGGTCCAACAATCTGCCGTGCACAATCGCCTGCTGAAGGCCATGACGGTCGAGGACTTCGCTCGGCTCCAGCCGCATCTGGAGCCTGTCGATTTGCAGGCGGGGCAGACCCTGACCAAGCCCAACGCCCGAACCGAGCACTTCCACTTCATGGAGACGGGCGTCGCCTCGATCACAGCTGAGGGCGCAAATGGCCGGGTGGAGGTCGGGATCATCGGCCGGGAGGGCCTGGTGGGCGCGACCCCCGTTCTCCTGGGCTCGGACCGGGCCCCATATGACCACTTCATTCAGGTACCGGGTGCCGGCCTGCGCATCGACGCCGCGGTCGTGAGCACGGCGGTGGATGAGAGCCCTGACCTGCGCAAACTGATGCTGCGCTACATCCTGACGGAGATGATCCAGACGCGGCAGACAGCCTTCGTCAACGGGAGCCAGGAGATCGAGGCACGCCTCGCTCGTTGGCTGCTGATGTGTCACGACCGCGTGGAGGGCGACGAGCTTCTGCTCAAGCATGAGTTCCTGTCGATGATGCTGGGGGTCCGGCGGGCCGGTGTGAGCCTGGCCATGCAGCAGCTCGAAGGCACCGGCTGCATCCGGGCCAGGCGCGGTCGCATCACCGTGTTGAACCGCAAGCTCCTAGAGGACATGGCGGATGGCGGTTACGGCACACCGGAGGCCGAGTATGCCCGTCTGATCGAAGGGGCGTGAGATGCCCCGTTACTACCTCAACCTTCGCTACGGTCAGAGGCTCGACAAGCTTGCGGTGGACCCGGAAGGGGACGAACTCGCCGATGACGAAGCGGCACGCCAGCTCGCGTTGCAGGCCGCGCGCGACCTGGTTGCTGGTTCACGCTCATTTGCCGTACGCGATTGGTTCGTCTGCTCGTTCGAGATTGAGGACGAGAAGGCCCGGCACGTCATGACGGTGCCGTTCAGCGACATCGTTCCTGAGGAAGACGGCGAGGACTAGGCCGGCTGTTCGTTCCCACAATCGGCGAGTTCACCGCCTACAATCGCACGAGGTACCAACCTTTGATGGGGATCTCGCTGCGAGGTCGTTCTACAGCGTGTCATGAGCAATGACCGCCCCCTCAAAGGCGATACCGATCTGATCGAGCGATCGAAGAGGCTCATCGCCGAGTCCGTAGCGATGCGCCGACAGATGCGAGAGATGCAGGATGCCGCCGACAAGGCGATGGCAACGAGACAGGCATCTCTCGCCAGATCTGCATATGAGCACCAGACCCACCCGTCTTTGCGAATTGGCTGAGCGCTGCCTCAGCCACACCTCAGCCAGCGAGGCGATCGGGGGATGATGCGATCGGTTCCACATTCGTTCGAGAGGCGCGAAAAACCCGCGCGGAGGTGCCGGCGGACTCTATCTGGAAGGAACCAGGAGCGCTGAAGGTCCTCAGGCTGTCTCGGCAGCCTTCTTCCGCCCGCGGGTCTTAGAAGCTGCCTCAGGCGCTTCTGAGATCTCGGAAGTCGCCTTCGTGCGCTTCTGGCCGAGGCCAAGCGAATGCGCCAGGGCCGAGCGCTGCGCCGAGTAGTTGGCGGTCGTCATCGGGTAATCGGCCGGCAGGCCGTATTTCGCCCGGTAGCTCTCGGGGGTAAGGCCCCGGATCGTCAGGTGCCTGCGCAGCGTCTTGTAAGATTTACCGTCCTCGAAGCTGATCAACGCATCCGGTGTGACCGACTTGCGGACCTGTGCCGGCGTCGGCTTCTCAACTTCAGGCGATACAGCTGGCACCTGACTGCCGAGGCCAGTGAGGGAAGCATGAACGCTAACGATCAAGTTCGGCAGCTGGCCAATTTGAACGTGGTTATTCGCGATATAAGCCGAGACGATATCCGCGGTCATTGCCGTAAATTTGAACTCAACATATGCTGCCACTTCATCCGACATGAATTATCCTGCTTCAATAGATCGCTTTGACGCAGCTTAATCGGAATATAGTCGGACAACAAGTGAAGATGGAGTGCTCGGATCATTGACACAAGCCAACATCTGCAGGGCAGCATTTTGTTAAGGATAGTGGGTTAGGAGTTTTTAACGTTTGTGGGAATTGAGCGATGCGGGTTCTACTGATCGAGGATGATGCGTCGGTAGCGCAGAGCATCGAGCTGATGCTCAAGACGGCCGGGTTTAATCCCTTCGTCACCGATCTCGGTGAGGAGGGAGTCGATCTCGGCAAGCTCTACGATTACGACATCATCCTGCTCGACCTGAACCTGCCTGACATGTCGGGATATGAGGTGCTTCGCAGCCTTCGCCTCGCCAAGGTCAAGACCCCGATCCTGATCCTGTCGGGCATGGCCAGCATCGAGGACAAGGTGAAGGGCCTTGGCTTTGGCGCCGACGACTACCTTACCAAGCCGTTCCACAAGGACGAGCTCGTGGCCCGCATCCAGGCGATTGTTCGGCGCTCACAGGGGCATGCCGAAGCCGTGGTTACGGTCGATGATCTCACGATCAACATTGACAAAAAGTTCGTCAAGGTCGCTGGAACCTCGATCAACCTCACGACCAAAGAGTACCAGATGCTGGAACTCCTTGCTCTGCGGAAGGGCACGGCGATCACCAAGGAGATGTTCCTTAACCAACTCTACGGCGGCATGGACGAGCCCGAGTTGAAGATAATCGACGTGTTCATCTGTAAGTTGCGTAAGAAGCTCGCCAACGCTAGCCAGGGCAAGAACTACATCGAGACCATCTGGGGCCGCGGCTACGTGCTGCGTGAGGGTGTGCCTGAGATGCGGGCTCTAGCGAGCTGAAGCGCCAATCCACAAGCTTCATGTTGTCTGCCACGAACCTGATCCGCCTTGCACCGCGCGATAGCCGCCGCGCTCCGGCTCCTGGCTTTGGCGCTCAACGATGCGGATGGGTTTGGTCCAACAGCGTTTAAACTGAATGAGATAGCATAGGACCATCGCGTGGCGGTCCACATGAACCCACTCGATTTTCGTGCCGTCGATGCAATGGCTTTGCGATACGGACGTGTCGTGACACTCCTCCGCGATGAGCAGCTTGCATAGACTGATCGGAACCATCGCCCGACACCGCCCATCGCCGGGCATTCGCTACGGCGTACCGTTGCTGCTCGTCACGTTCATGACGTTCGTGCGCTTCCTAGCGCCGGCCTATATCGCTCCCTTCCTCCTCTACATCCCCGTTCTGTTGGCGGGAAGCCTCGCCTTCGGCCGGGGGGCCGGAACGTTGGTCCTCACGCTCTCCACGCTGATCGCCACTTGGTTCTACACGCGCGACGGGAGCCTCGACGGTGTCGATGTCTCGCTCCTGTGTCAGTACGTGTTGATTGGCGCCGTCATGATCTGGATCTGCGACTCGCTGCGTCGGTCCGTTGTGCAGAACGAGGCGACGCTGGAGCGCCTTGACGGTGCGAACCGCACCCTTGTTAGCAACCAATCGGAATTGACCGCTGCTAATGCTCGGGCCGAGTCCGCGAAAGAGGCTGCCGAAGAGCACAGCCGGGCGAAGAGCCGGTTCCTAGCCAACATGAGCCACGAGTTGCGCACGCCGCTATCCGCGGTGATCGGCTATTCGGAGATGCTGGAGGAGGAGGCGGAGGAACTCGGCCAGGACAGCCTTCTCAAGGATCTCGGCAAGATCAAATCGAACGCCCAGCACCTCCTCGGGCTGATCAACGACGTGCTCGACCTGTCGAAGGTCGAGGCCGAGAAAATGGAACTGTACCCCGAGGACATCGACGTTGCCGC
>NZ_JAKSXU010000153.1:0-355 GCF_022829325.1 Methylobacterium sp. J-092
GTGACGCGATCCAGACGGCGCGCTTCCCCTCTCCCCGCACGCGGGGTGATGCCCGCACGTACCTCGTCGTCCGTGCGGGCCGCGCAGGCGCAGCCGAAGCGGCGGTGCGGGGGCGGGTCCGGACGAGTCTCTTCCGGCGAAGCCCCCTCACCGTCGGCTGCCGCCTCGCTGCGACGACGACGAGGTCGTCGCTGCCCTCTCCCCTCGTGCGCGTCGAGGGGCTGCGGACGGGTCAGCGCGGTGATCGCCTCCGCCTGTCCGCGAGCGGGCCCCCGGCATGAACCCGTCCCGCCTCTTCATCCTGCGCCCGGTCGCGACCACGCTCCTGATGCTGGCGATCCTGATCGTCGGCGGG
>NZ_JAKSXU010000170.1:0-40588 GCF_022829325.1 Methylobacterium sp. J-092
CCCCTGGTTGCCACCGCTTGTGTATGGCAAACTCGCGACCGGCCGCCCCTCCCGGCCTCGCGGGCCTGCCCTCCGCCCTACGCGAACGCGCCTCCCGAACCCCGGCCTCCACCGCGCCCCCCTCCGGCCCCGCCTCAGGCGGCGCCGCGCGAAGCCAGCACGCGGCTCCTCTCGGCGTTTAGGTGCTCGGCCTGGCGCCACAGCTCGGTGGCGGCGGTCAGCGCCAAACTGCGAGTCGCTGCACAGCAGTCAGAAAACGACCATTTGCTGACAGTAGGCCTGTTCGCATAACGGGCGCGTTACGGAACAGAGCGCGCGTTCTCCAGCTGGTCGCAACCCATTGTATACAATTGAAAACAAGCGATTCCGGTCGCGATCGTACTGGCAGGGACCTATCCGACGCTGCCCCGGGGGCGGGTAAGATCGCGTACCATCTTCGCGCGTCGCGGGTTGCCCTGCCGCAGGCCGAGCACGTCCAGCACGCGATCCCGAGCCAATGAGTCGGTAATCGTCGCGCCGTCTTCCAGCGCATGGATCACCATGGGATTGACCCGGGCGAGTTCCGCCAAGGTCTCGATCGCATAGGCCCCGCGGCTACGGGCTGCACGGACCTCAGCGGCCAACGTCGCTTACGCGGTTCGGGGGTCATCATCGAATGTGTTCATCACCACGTTCTACGCGGGTGCGCCAGCGGAAGTTTCTTGGGTCGAGGCCTCGTGATCGGACGCTACTGCATCCCGGCCGGACACGGGCGCGGAAGGCCACACTTGGTAAGACCGAGAAACATAGCCCACTGCCTGAGCGCAGGGAGCGGAAGTGTGCAATCAGCACCGGTCTCGATCGCTCCGACGACGTCAGGTGTGAGGTCAGCCAAGCGTGCCGCGTCAGCTAGGGACAACCTCAATCGGCTTCGCGCCGTACAAGCATGCTTCGCGAGGTTGCTCAGCAAGGTATCACGCTGCTCTTCGAACTCACTCATGATATTCCATCGGACCTGTCCGTGGAGGAGCTCGCGTCAGGCAACCCTGCGGTCTTTCCGCTCGCGCTCGGTCAAGGGGCCGGATCGGCCAAGGTGGATCGCCTTGGCGAGGGCGGAGCGATGTTCGGCGTAGCTCACAGCGACCATCGGGTAGTCCGCCGGCAGGCCATACCGGGCGCGGTAGCTGTGCGGATTGAACCCATTCGCTGTCAGATGCCGCTTCAGCGTCTTGTAGGTTTTGCCGTCGATAAAGCTCACAAGGCCTTCGTGCTGGATCGATCCGCGGATCTGGGCCGAGCTCGGTGTTTCAACCGCATCACGGGCAGGCGCCCCGTCTTCGACCGTGTGCATACCGCACGCCAGACCAGCGATCATAACGTGCACGCGCGCGATCAATCCTGGAAGCTCGGCGGATGGAACTGGATTGTTCGCAACGTATGCAGCAACGAGTTCAGACGTCAGCTCGATCGCAGACGGGGCGTTGGCGGAGATTGGTGGGTACACGCACACAGCTCCTCGGAGGCCGAAATACACTCTTAGGTTGATACGCCGCATTGCGCTTGCCTGAGAGCGTGCTACGGTTTGCATGAGCGCGCATCGGTGCTTATTTTCACGTGTGTATAGAAGCATTCGTTTGGTCAAATCATGAGGACTTTGTTCTCGACCGCAGACGAAGAGCCCAAGAATGGATTTCGGCGCTGGCGCGAAACGGTCTTCGAGCGGATTGTCCCGGTCGAACTGACGCCCGCCGATGCTGGGGCATTCTAGGGTACGATGGAGGCTGCCGACGTCGGTCCATTGGTGATCACCCGCCTGACGCAAAGCGCGATCAGGACCGAGGCGACGGCGGATACGATCCGCCGGCACGGCAAGCACGATACGCTCAACGTCGCAATTGCGCTGCACGGTGTAGTGTTCAGCGCGCAGGATGATCGCACCTCAGTCCAGCATCCCGGTGAGATTGTGGTGCTGGATCGGCGCCCGACCGTCATGGCCACCGACGCCGACAGCCGGACATTGTTTGTCGAGCTGCCTCGTGAACGTTTGGAACAGGCGCTTGGATCGACACGTCGTTACACGGCGCTGACCCTTGGGATGGATCAAGCCAGCACCTCGTTGGTCACCACCTTCTTCCAGGAACTGGTTCGCACCTACGCACGACTCCCGTTGGATACGACGGCACGGATGGCTTCGATCGGGGTCGATCTTCTCATTGCCAGCCTTGCGGAGCGTCTTGCCCGTGAAACGCCCAAAGACCTGCAAGGCACGCTCATCGTCCAGCGTGCCATGGCTTACATCGAGGGCCACTTCGGCGATCCGAACCTGGATCCGCCCACCCTTGCAGCTGCCGTAGGCGTGTCGTTACGCTACCTGCAGCAACTGTTTCGCCAGCACGACCGCAACGTCGCCGATTGGATCTGGCGCCGACGTCTGGAAGTCGCGGCGCAGCGGCTCATGGATCCCGGCCATGCCCATCTGACGATTGGAGCGCTAGCGTACGGCTGCGGCTTTGCCACCCAATCGCACTTCAGTCGCCGCTTCCGTGGCCACTATGGGTTGTCCCCGAGCGAGTACCGGTGGCTCTCCTTCGGCTCGACGTCCCAGACGGCTTCAAGCGCTGTCCGATCACGATAAGGCTCTCCTTCGCATTGAGGCGCCACTCAAACCTAGCCAGAAATGGCTCCGTCTCACCTACGGACACCGGATCGGTGTGGCCTCGAAGCATCACGCGCACGATGAGAAGGAGACAACCCTAAAGCGAGGTGACTTCCCTTATAGGTTGTGTTTTATGGGTAAACCATGCAACTTCTAGGTCGCTTTAGGCTCGCCCGATGGCTGATGATCACCGTCAAGACATAATGGACCGGTCACGTCTGCTCGCGCGTATCGCCGATCAACTCGGCGTGCCGATCACCGAGCTCTACACCTCGTATCGCTTGCGTGGCCCGGCGGATGCCCCCGGGGAGGAAGCATTGGCCGTGATGGCACTGGTGCAAGCCTACTTTGCGATCGGCGACAGGGTGGCCCGTCAACGCAGCATCCAGCTCGTGCAGTCGATGGCCCGGATCGCTCCTGTCCGACACAGCGCTGAGGCCGAACCCAGCGGTGTCGCGGCATCCTCCACGACCGGGTGAGGCCGATTGGGCATTACGCTGAGGTGGGCCCCGGAGCGGCCATGGCGATGCGCCTCGGGGGCTCGTCGCAGTCTCAAGCGTGCGCCTTGATCGACGGGGCAGCAAACAGCGCCCGTAGCCGTGCCCGATCCAGCTCGGTCGTCGCCAGCACCGGAGTTGGACGCGCGAACAGGTAGCCCTGCATCTGTTCGCAGCGCAGATCACGCAGGATCGCCAGCTGCTCGATCGTCTCGACCCCCTCGACCGTGACTTGCAGGCCAAGGTTGTGCCCGAGGTTGACGATCGCCCGCACGATCGCGAGCGTGTCCACGTTCTGCCCGAGGCGGCGCACGAACGACTGATCGACCTTGATCTTGTCGAACCGGAACTGCTGCAGGTAGCTTAACGAGGAATAGCCGGTCCCGAAATCGTCGAGGGCCAAACGGACGCCAAGCCCGCGCAGGTCGGTCAGGACCTGCACGGCCTTCGTTGCATCCTGGATGAACACGCTCTCGGTGATCTCGACCACCAGCCGCGCTGGGTCGAGCCCGTGCCGCGCCAGTGCCGCCGCGACGATCGCAGGCACGTCGGATTGCCGGAACTGGGTCGGCGAGACGTTGACCGACACGCGCCACGCCTGCGCCCAAGCCACCGCCGCCGCGCAGGCAGTGTCGATCACCCATTCCCCGATTTGCCCAATGAGGTTGGCCTGTTCCGCCACCGGGATGAACTCGCCCGGGGAGATGAAGCCACGCTCCGGGTGCTGCCAGCGGATCAGCGCCTCAAACGTCTCGATCTCGCCGGTGCGGGCGTTGACAATTGGCTGGTAGAACAGTTGCAGTTCGTCGCGGGTGATAGCGCCACCAAGCTCGTGTTCGAGCTGCCGTCGCGCCTGCAGCTGCGCGTCCATCGCCGCCTCGAAGAACCGTACCACACCCCGGCCCTCGTCCTTGACCTGGTACAGGGCGGTATCGGCGGCGCGCAGCAGGGTCTCGGCAGTGCTGCCGTCACCCGGGTAGAGCGCGACGCCGGCTGAGGCGCCGATCTCGACGCGATGGTCATCGAGCTGAAACGGCCGGCGCAGGCTTGCGATTAGTCGGCTGCCAACCTCCGCAACCTGCTGGGGCGCACGCGTGCCAGAGAGCACCACCACGAACTCGTCGCCGCCGACCCGGGCCAGAGTGTCGGTCGGGCGCAGCTCGGTCAGCATGCGCTTAGCCGCCTGGACCAGGAGCGCGTCGCCGGCGGCGTGACCGTGCCGGTCGTTGACAGCCTTGAACCGGTCGAGGTCGAGGTAGATCACTGCGACGCCGGTTCCGTCCAAGGCGGCGGCGTCGAGAGCTGGGCCGAGGCGCTGCTCTAACAGGTAGCGGTTGGGCAGGTCGGTCAGGGCGTCGTGCAGGGCGAGGTGGCGGATACGCGCTTCGTCGCGCCTGCGGTCGGTGAGGTCGCGCAGGGCAACGGCGGTAGCAGGCCTTCCGCCGAACTCGATCGTACGACAGGACAGCTCGACCGGCACATGGGTGCCGATGGCGGTGCGGATCTCAAACTCCTCGGGGCGCAGCTCCTCGGAGCGGCAACGGGTGCGCCGCAATAACCCCGGGGCGTCGGCCTCCGCGAACAGGGCGAGCATGGGCTTGCCGATGATCTGCTCGGCCGGCATCGCGAACAGGCGCGTGCCTGCTTGGTTGACCTCCACGACATGGCCGTCGCGATGGATGAACAGCACCTCGTGCGCGAGGTTGCTGAGCAGGCGCATGCGGTCGAGCTCACGCAACGCCCGCTGGGACAGGTGCTGCTGCATCGCCAGCGCCACGAGGCCGGCGATGAGCACGGTGAGGCTGATGGCGGCGACGGCGAGCGCTAGCAGGGTCGAGCCAAGCACATAGCTTTCGCCGTCTTGCAGCCTGATAGGCGCGACGGTCACGGCCGTCATGCCGGTGAAGTGCAAGCCGCAGATTGCGAGCGCGAGCCAGCCGGTGACCTCGACGCGGCGACCAAGGCTCGTCAGCGCACCCGCACGCGCCAAGGCCAGAGCGGAGAACGCGACGCTGATCAGGATCGAGGCGACGACATAGTTGGGGTCGAGCATGACCAGGCTGGAGGCGCGCATTGCGCCGACGCCGAGATAGTGCATGCTGGTAATTGCCAGCCCAAGAAGGATCCCAGCAAGTGCGATCCCGAGCGGGGCGGCGGACAAGCGCGACCATAGCGTTAGGGCAGCTAGGGTCCCTACGATAGCCACAACGATCGAGGCGGCGGTGTATCCAAGGTCGTAGGCGACATGAGCACTGGGCCGGAATGCCAGCATGGCCACGAAATGCAGCGCCCAAATGCTGCCGCCGAAGATGATCGCAGCTGGTAGCAGGGTACGCACGAGCACGCGTCCCCGGGCGTCGGTTCGCGCCATCAGGGTGACGGTGGCGAAGCACCCAAGGGCGCAGATCACAGCCGATAACGCGACAAGGCGCAGGTCGTGCTGCTGCGCGACGCAGTCAAGAACGCGGATCATGGTCAGCTCAGTCGAAAGGTCAGCGTGCGGCCGTCAATTTCAGAATTTAACGCAGGCTTACTAACGACTGTTTTGCAACCGGACCGAGTTCACACCATGGTTGAGACATAATAAAATAAATCGTCAGATTGTGCATCGCGGCCGCAGCGAGGAACGATGCAGGAAGCGAGGTCGCCTGCGCCCCACGCAGCCTAAACCACTTAGCGATTATACCGTTCGCGCGTACAGACTCGGTTTTAGAGCGTCTAACAGAATCACCTGCATTGATTGAGGGTCACGAGGGCACAGGCCAGGGTGGTGAAGGCGAGGTGGATGTCGGCACGGCGCTCATAACGGATGGCCAGACGGCGGAAGCGGGCGAGCCCCGCCAGCGTGCGCTGGACCACCCAACCGGTGGCGGCCCAGGCGCTGACTGCTCTCGCCCCCCCCGGCACGCGATACGCGGCCCGATCCCGCGGGCCCGGCATTCCCGGCCGCAACAGCGGTGATCGTAGGCTTTGTTGGCGTGCAGCTTGCCGGGCCTGCGGCGTGGGCGTCCACGGCGGCCCGAGCGCACTGGCGGGATCGCGTCGAGCGTAGCAACGAGTTGGGTGCTGTCGTAAGTGTTGGCCCCGGTCTGGACAATGCCGAGCGGCGTGCCGCGGGCATCGACGACGAGGTGGCGCTTCGTTCCCGGCTTGCCTCGGTCGGTTGGGTTCGAACCAGTCACCGCCCCCCTTTGTGGATGGCCCGCCCCTCACCGGGCTTCAGCCTGGGCGCGCCCATCATTGCAGGATGGCGATTCGTTCAAACCCCTGCCGCAATGTGTTTGTCTGAAACCAGACCTGAGGTTGGTCTATTTCAAGACATAAGGGCGCTGTGCCCCATCACGTGGGCGTTCCATGCTGCAAGGCAGCATACATTAGGTTGCTAAAACTGGCCATTTCCATCATTTTTTATTCTATCATTAACCATCAGAAGGTGAACAAGGGGGCGGTTACAACCTGGTCTTTATGAGCAATCTCGATGTGCAGATGCAAGCTCATTACAAGTATCGACAAGACGTACGATAGCTCTTGTCATCAAAATTCATTCGTTTTTGATAGTATCTATACGCTTATAGGCTTAGTATTGTTTTTAGGATTCGGCGTTGTTTTTGTATCAACAGTCCGTGCGGATACGCTTAACTTTCGCGGCATCGCCGTTTCGGCATGCACACTGAGCTTGCCAACCGATGGCACGCTTTCGCTCTCGTCGAACCTGCAGAACTGGACGACGACCACGCCCGCGACGATCACCGCCATCAACACCGCCCCGGCGACGCTGACGGTCACCAAGCCGACGAGCTGGACCGCATCCCCAGCCAACGTGCCGGCAACGACCTTCTCCATGACAGCGAATCTTACGGGCGCGAACGTCCTGAACCTTACCGGCACCTCGGGCGCTGCTTCGGGCACGCTTTCGCTTCTCGGTAGCTCGGTCGTCTCTGTCTATCTCACCGCACAGGGCACGGACACGTTCAAAAGCGGCTCCTACACGGTACAGGCGACGGTGACATGCGCCGTCAATTGATCGCGCTTGCCGCAGTCCTCCTCCCGGCGCAGATCGCCGACGCTCACGCCTTGTTCCCCGGTCAGCAGGTCGTGCTGACGGCCGGTGAGCGCGGGATCGCCTACTTTCAGGCCGTCAACGACCGGAAGGACGTGTCCGAATACGTCGTCGAGCTGTTTGATTTTGGGACCTGGATGCCGACGCGCTACGCGGTCGCATCCCCGGACCGTGTCACGGTCCCGTCGGCGGCGAACGCATTTACCGGCGTAGCGCCGAGGCGCATCACCGTCATGGTCGACCTCGACGGGAAGCCGGAGCGCATCGTCCGCGTGTGCACAAAATCGGTCGCGCGCCGCGACCCGTTTCGCGCGGCTTCGACCTCGGTCAACACCCGCGTGTGCTCGAAGCTCATCGTCCGGAGGCTGCAATGATCGTTCGAGTGCTAGCCTCCCTGGCCCTCATCGTCGCCGGGTGCACGGTCGCGCAGGCGCAGGCGGGCTTCTATCTACCTTCGTCACCGACGAGCGCGGGACAGGACGAGTTCCACGCGGCAGACGGCACAAGCTGCCGCACGACGATGGACGGGATGAAGCGGATGGAGGTCGGTTCGTATGGCGCCGGCGGCGACAACCTCTACGGGTCTGCCTACAGCTACAGTTACCCGTATGGATCCACCACCGCCACCAAGCAGCCAACGCAGAAGAACGGCGGAGTCTACGCCCGCTTCTCGATGTCCCTCGACGCGTCCCCGAGCCGGATGGACTGCAACAAACTCTACGAGCTGGAACTCGAACGACGACGTCTGGAAATCGAGGTCATGAAGCGCAGCCTCGCGTCCACGGATCAGAAGCTTGACGACCTGAAGCGGAAGGATCTCCCCAGGGACTCGGCGCCGCCGAGGGCCTCGGCCCCGCCACGCGGACAGAGGGCATCCTCGGGGCTCAGGGGTTCGTTCCCGCCTCTTTGAAGGCTGCGCGACCTGCGCGAGCGACTTCCATAGCGATTGATCAGGAGTACGCGAGATGCCGTTGGCGGCGCTCATCCCCGTCGGTGCTGGCGGCGTGGGGGAACAAGTGCAGAGCATCCTGCGAGCGGTGCGCCGCCATCTCGCGATGGACGTTGGCTTCGTATCCGAATTCGTCGCGGGCGACCGAGTCTTCCGATACATCGATGGCGAGGATTCGCGCATCCGGACCGGTGGCGGCGATCCTTTGGGGACGAGCTTCTGCCATTACGTCGCGCGCGGCTTGGTGCCGGGTCTCCTGCCTGATGCCGCCGAGCATCCAGTTACGGTGGGCCTGACCGCCACCCACGCCTTCCCTATCGGCGCCCATCTTAGCGTTCCCCTGCGGGATCGGGATGGCACCGTGTACGGCACACTGTGTTGCTTCAGTTACAGGCCTGGCCATGGCCTGACATCGCACGACCTCGGGGTGCTGCGCTTCTGCGGGGAAATCATCGAGGCGGTATTGCACAGGAGCCGCGAGGACAACGTAAGCGCGAGACAGTGTCGCGTGCGGATCGCCGACGTCATTGAACGCCAGGCATTCGACATCGTCTACCAACCTATTTATCGCACTGCTGACAGTCGCCTCGTCGCCTTCGAGGCCCTCGCACGGTTTGCCCTCGAACCCCATCGGCCGCCGAACGCTTGGTTCGCGGAGGCGGCAGGCGTTGGCCTGGGCGAAGATCTCGAACTGCTTGCCATAAGCAAGGCCCTCGTCGCGCTTGACGTGCTCGATCCTGCGATCAACCTGACGATCAATCTGTCGCCGGAACATGTTACGAGCCCGCACCTTCCACAGGCCTTGGCGAGGTACCCGCTCGAACGAGTCGTGCTGGAACTCACGGAGAACGCCGTCATCGAGGAGTACGAGCCACTGAGGAAAGCCCTCGCGCCCCTGCGTCAGCGAGGACTACGGCTTGCGATCGATGATGTCGGAGCCGGCCATTCATCGTTTCGACACGTCGTCGACCTTGCCCCGGAGTTCATCAAGCTCGACAAGAGCTTGATCCGCGACATCGACGTGTGCACATCGCGGCGTGCGCTTGCGGCTGCCATCACCGCCTACAGTTGCGACATCGGCTGCGAGGTCATCGCGGAAGGTGTGGAGACGGCGGCCGAGTACGCGATGCTTTGCGAACTCGGTACGACACGGGTCCAGGGATATCTCATGGGCCGGCCCATGCCGCTGGCGGAGGCCTCGCGGGCGGCGATGGAATGGTTCGTCGCCGAGCCGCGGCGCTACGACCAGACGGCCGCCGAGGCGTGTGGCGCACCCTAAGGGAGGCATGCGGCGTCGTGCCCGTCAGCGCTCAGCGGCTTCGGGCGCGTTGACGAAGTCCGCGCCAAAAGGAACGGTTAGTAAGAGCCTGCCCTCCGCGTTCGTGATCTCGAACGTGCAGGTGAACCAATCGCGCACGACAACGGAATGCGCGCGTAGGATAAGGTCACGGCCAACGCGTAGGGCATGGGCATGAATCGCGTCGAGGTCGATCGCCTCATCGCCTTCCGGGTCGACGATTACGGCTTGCATGCCATGGCGGACGTTCAGGAAGTAGCGCGGCATCAGGCGTTCCCGAGAAGCCGCGCGTACGACGCTTCCGGCACGCCGTAGCTGTCCCCGGCCAATGCTACGAGGCCGGCGTGTCTCAGGATGACGACGCCTCCGCGTTGCGCACGTACGAGACCATTAGCCTGCAGCGATTGAAGCGCCATCGTCACGCCAGTCCGGTGCATGCCCAGCATCTGCCCAAGATATTCATGCGTGATCCGGATCTCGTCACCGTCCACGCGGTCGTGGCACATTAGCAGCCAGCGCGCGAGGCGCGCTTCGATCCCGTAGCTCGCGTTCGCGTAGGCTGTATGAGATGTTTGAATGACATACGCGCGCACGAAGTGAAGGAACATGCGACCGAGGCTAGGGCTCGCAGCGATCGCTCCACGGAGCGCTTCGGTATCAATGGTGAGCATCGCGCCGGGCACTTGGACGACGTGGCTGTAGGGGCTGGTATCGCTACCGAGGAGTACGACCGTCCCCCCAACCAAACCCTCGCGGCCGACGACCCCAACTTCGACCCCCTCGAACGTGATCGAGGCGATGCCGACCTCCGGAAAGAAGAGGGTAGCGATCCGCTCGTCCGGAGCGACGAGCACTTGGCGGAAGGTCATTGGTCTTGCACGGAGATGTGGAGCCAGAAGCGCGAAGTCGCTAGGATCTATTATCTTGAGCAAACGATTGCGGACAGTCGATTGTCCCATGGCCGACATGTGTAAACCTTTTATTTTTCGGGCTCGGCATCCCCATCAAGCTTTGCTCGATTGCACATACGCAGCATCAAATCTACCGCATATAATTTTTTGTTGCGTATACATAATGACATAAAAATCTTTAAAGTCAATAGGAATATATCATTTTTAATAAAAAGTACTTTTCTGAATAATCGTGCTATGACATCATTTGTTGGATCCGCCTCATTCTTGTCGAACTATTATAATACCTAAACTATTATACATTTCTATTGTACATAATGAATAATGTTTTATCAATTATGCAGACTATGTGGTGTTACGGAAAATATTTCTATACACTAACACAGTTATTAGAAGTACTAGTTCTGATCGAGAAATACTCTCAGTTGTTCCGCCCTCCTTCGTGGCTTGTTAAAAGGGGGAGGTCGCGAATAACCGAGGATGAGTTCTGTGTCGGTGAGCCGATCATCCATTCCAACTGCGGAGGAGCAATCCTTGCGCGCGGTGCTCGTGTGGTTGGATGTTCTGTCGATGGCCACCCAGAGGTATATCTTGCCTTCGCCGGTGGGAACTTCTGTGATGTCGATGTGGAAGATGTCGATCAGATAAGCCTTGAAGGCTTGCTTGCTAGGCTTGTCGCCGCCGACCTCAGGTAACCGCTGATCCCGTGGCGCTGCAGACAACGATGCAGCGACGAGTGGGTCAGGTGCGGGATGGGGCTTGAAGCGTGTAGAGATCTCGTCGATCGGCAAGAAGGTGTGTCGGTGGAAGGCAACGATGATCCGCTCCGCTAGGTCGTGAGCACGGTCGGGCGCAGCGTTTTCGGTCCCATCACCGCGTCATGCACGAAGGCACGCTTGCGCCACTTCGCGACCGTCTTGGGGTTCAGCCCATGCTGTGCGGCAAGATCTTTGGGGGAAGCTTTCGATTGCTGTAGCGCTGCTCTGATTGCGTGCGTGGTCGTGGCGCAGCCGTGAAGAACCTGTCCCATAATGCCTCCCGGCATGCAGCGGCTTCAGCTAAACCGATGCCACCTCACCGCGGGACTGTACAGCTAGTCCGCCGCACGCTCCGCGCCCTTACAAAGCCACACGTAAGATCCTAGCTTCTACGGTCTGCAGGAACTGTACGTTCACGCTGGCGCCAGACCGCTGTCGGACTTCGCAGCTGAACTTACGTCCGTCGCTATCAACAGTCAGCTCAAACCGCTCGGGGACTTGCGCGTGCATCCGAATATGCAATCGCGCACCACCGTCAGACAAATCGCGGATCGAGCAGGCGATACAGCTGCCAGGCACATGGATGCTGGCTGGTAGCAGGACACGGGTCCGACGCTCGTTGCGCCGCTCTTCCATCCCCACCGTCCAGTTATCCAGACTCGTACTGATGCTCGATACGCCTTCGGCCGCATGCCGCATGCTAGCGAGGATCTCCCCGGTTGCCCGGGTCTGCTCGTCCATCGATGCGCTCACGCCGTCGACATGCGCGCTGATCGTTCCAATCGCCGCGGTGATCGATGCCAGCGTCGTCGCGACCTCCGCCGACACGGTCTGCATGCCGGTGACCTCGCCGCTGATCCGGTTCGTGGCCGCAGCGGCCTGACCGGCCAGATCCTTCACCTCGGCCGCCACAACTGCGAAGCCGCGTCCGGCAGCTCCCGCTCGCGCCGCCTCGATGGTAGCATTCAGTGCCAGTAGGTTGATCTGTTGGGCGATACCCGCGATCGCGGCGGCGACGCCACCCATCGCGCTCGCCGCCGCACGCAACCGCTCGGTCGCAGCGTCCGCTTCACCAGTTCGCCCGTGGATGTCATCTACAGCCGTCTTGGACTGCGTCATGCTGCGCGAGATCTCTTGCGCGGCGGCGTTCATGGTCTCAGCGGCGTCAGTCACCACCTGCACGTTGTCGAGGGTTCGCTCGGCCGCCTGCACCGCGACGGAACGCGCTGCCATGTTAGCTGTGACGTCAGTGGCGTACTTAACGACCTTGGTCAGCCGGCCATTGGGGTCGAAGATCGGGTTGTAGCTTGCCTGGATCCACACTGGGCGGCCGCCATTGCCGAAGCGCTGGAACATGCCGGAGGAGAAGTCGCCGCCGCGCAGGCGATCCCAGAAGGCTGAATATTCCGGAGTCTGCGCGTAGCCGGGTTCGACGAACATGGCGTGGTGCTGCCCACGGATCTCCTCGATCCGATAACCGACCGTCGCGAGGAAGTTTGCGTTGGCATCCAGCACCGTACCATCGGGGGCGAATTCGATCACCGCCTGGGACCGGTTGACCGCCGCCAGCTGACCCGCCGCATCAGTTGTCTGCAACTTCTGCGCAGTGATGTCGGTAGCGAACTTCACCACCTTGATCGGCTTGCCGTCTCGATCACAGATCGAATTGTACGTGGCCTGGATCCAGATCTCGCGGCCGCCCTTGGCGATTCGCCGGAACTCACCGGCTGCGAACTCACCGCGGGCGAGCTTCGCCCAGAATTCACGGTAGGCCCCGCCCTCTCGCTCGGAGGGATCCACGAACAGCCCGTGGTGGCGGCCCTGAATTTCGTCGAGGCTGTAGCCCACCGCATCAAGAAAGTTCTGGTTGGCAGTCAGGATCGTGCCGTCGAGGGCGAACTCGATCACGGCTTGGGAGCGGTGCAGAGCATCGAGCTGGCCATCGTGGTCGATGTTACGAAGCACCTGCGCAGTGATGTCGGTCGCGAACTTGACGATCCGGGTGACACGTCCCGCGCGATCCAGCACAGGATTGTAGGTCGCTTGGATCCAGACCTGACGACCACCCTTGGCGATGCGCTTGAACTCGCAGGTCTGCGCTTCACCACGGCGCAGCCCCTCCCAAAACACGCGGTAAGCGTCGCCATCGCTCTCACCAGGGGAGACAAAAAGCGTATGATGTTGTCCCTTCACCTCGGCGAGGGCGTACCCCATCAGGTCGAGGAACAGCACGTTGGCGGCTAGAACCGTACCGTCGGGGGCGAATTCGATCCGAGCCCTGGACCTGTCGATTGCCGCCATGAGCGAGCGCAGATCGGCATTGAATAAGGGCACAGAGTCTTCTCACCAAGCGCTGATGATTGCGCGCCCGTTCATAAGGACGCCTGCTTAACGCTTTGCTCAAACGAGACCTGCTACAGCGGAGATAAGTTGAATTTTATGCATTCTACGGCCGCTCTCTTACCATCTTGCGTGCATGCGTCCTGCCGCAGTACGAGGTGAGATATGCACGCTTACAGAACCGCTATGTCCGTCCTCGCCTTGACCACCGCGCTCGCCGCGGTCGGAGCGGCTCACGCAGAACTGTCCAGTGCCATCAGGATTGTGCTTCAGAAGGGCCGTCACTATGATCCTACCGATCTGTTCCTGCGTCGAGGTGACACCATCACCCTCGTCAATGGTGACGACAGCACGATCCATCACGCCTTCATCGAGGCCGATCGGTTCGCATTCGATGCTGGGGATCAAGAGCCCGGCAAGCAGGCCACGCTCACGCTCAAAGAGCCGGGCAACTTCATCATTCAGTGCGGCATCCATCCAAAGATGAAGCTCACCCTGCACGTTCAATAGCCCGAACGATCCCCCTTAGAGCACTAGCAGCTTAGGTGAGCCCGCAACGTCGCCGGACTGGAACGCTCTCACGAAGTGCACGTCGAGAGCAAACGCGTTTGGATTTTCCACGCCAAGTAAACGACGGTATTTCCGACATTGAACGTCTGCTGGCGAGCCCTCCTGAAACGTGAACCCGACCACCCGGTGTCGACCCAACTTCGCCGAACAGGCAGGTTCGCAGCGTTCTCAGAACCGGACGTTGGCCGAATGCCCGAACGTTTCTTGTGATGCGTCCTGAGCCCGGCATGCCCCAGGGCAACCTGGATCAGGCGCGAACCGAGCGGAGCGCGATGACCGCACCCGTATCTTCTGGAGCCCCAGGTGCGCATTGGGTCTGATTGCGCCCCCCTTCCTTAGCGGCGTAGAGAGCGGCGTCCGCCTTTCGGTAGAGGTCGTTCGGTGACGCGGCGTCAGCCGGTCCGACGGCGAGGCCAACGCTCACGGTTACCGCTCCCGCGCCAATGCCGGCCGACGGGACCGCCAGTAACGAGACGGCCGCGTGAAGCTTGCCGGCGATGCGCAAGGCACCTTCCACATCGGTTTCGGGCAGCAGAATTACGAACTCCTCGCCTCCGACCCGCGCGACGAGATCGTCTGGTCGATGCACGCTGGCCCCCAGGCAGGCTGCGAGCCCCTTGAGGACCTCATCTCCAACCGCGTGGCCATAACGGTCATTGTAGCGCTTGAAGTGATCTGCATCGACGACGAGCAGGGAGAACGGCCGGCGGGTTCGCTGTGCGCCCACCCACACGCGCTCAAAAGTTTCCTCGAACCGACGCCGGTTCGGAAGCCCAGTCAAAGCGTCGGTGCGCGACAGTTCGGCGAGTTCAGCCTGCAGCGCAGCCCGGCGGCGTAGGTCCCGCCCGTACAGAAGCGACAGGAATACGGTCAGGCCGCACAGGGACAGCACGACGACGCTAATGACGAGCGCCTTGGCACCCCACGCAGCTTCGATCTCATAGGTGGAGAGGGCGACGTTCAGTACCAGCGGCCACTCGCCGACTTTCGTGAAAACATAGTGGCGCTCGATGCCGTCGCGCACGGACGACCCAACGAAGGCGCCGCTGCGCTCGCGCACGAAGCGGTCGAAGTTGGGCGTGCCGTCGATATTTGCGGCGATGTCTTCTTCAACGAATGGATGACGCATCAGACGTGTACCATCGCGCAGATACAGGTTGATCGCGCCGCCCTTGCCAAGGCCAATCTGATCAAAGAGGCGGCTAAAGTAAGACAAATTCAGGCTAGCAAGCACGATGCCGCCGAACGATCCGTCCGGTTTGTCGATGCGGCGGCTCAGCACGACGATACGAGCCCCCGTCAGGCGCGAAACCAGTGGCCTGCTGATGACAAGCCCCAACTTGGGGGCAGCCTTGTGTGCCCGAAAATAGTCGCGGTCAGCGTTGTTGAGCTTGCGCGGGGGCACCGACGACGCGTCGATGACGCTGTCGCCGTTCTCGTCGAGGACGAGCATCACGCCGAGGTCCTGTGCCGTCGAGGCCCGGTCGAATAGGATGAGTTGGCGCAGTTCGGGGGTGGCCTCGGTGACGCCCGGCGCCTTGAGGTTGTCGACAACGGCCCTCAGGGAAAGGTCGATGATCTCGACGTTGCGGGCGATGTCACGTTCGATGACCTTCAGCAGGTTCTTCGAGGTCTGTTCCGCCATGGCCCAGGCGTCGCGTCGTAGGTCGAGTAGCATCAGGCCCGACACGATCACCATGCCGACGGGGGCGAGGATGCCAAGGGCGATCCAGGTGCGGGAGGAGCGCAGACGTCGCGCGAGGCGGCGCGGCAGGGCCATAGATGGATACTCCCAAGCTTCGTTCTTGTTGCTTCGTGAGTAGGCCGAAAAAGCTTACGCCGCTTTTGTATAAATTTTTTTGGCGCTGGTTCGCGGTATATTTAATAAAATATTTCGATTAAGGACAGGCACTCAGGCGAAGCTTTGAAAAGCTATGACAGATAGCGCAAGGGATGGGCTGTTGCGAAGCCATTCACAACGACAAACCAGAGAGCGCGGCTGAGCGTTTAGCGTCCGGTTGTTCACTACGGAGACCCCGTTTCATAAAAGGCAGAACAGCTTAGCTTTTGGGTAAGCGGCGAGCATCGCGGGCGTTGGGAGAGTGTCTGACGCTCACCCAGGAACCCCGATGTGGACGCCCGCCGCCCGCGCTGAGCTTGCGCGCGAGAGCCTGCCTTACGCAACCAGCCTCAGCGATGCCGAGTGGGCTGTGCTTGCGCCGCTTCTGCCTGCGCCATCCAGCACAGGCCGCCCATGGCGCCGGCTCCTGCGCGCGGTCTTCGACGGCATCCGGACCTCAAGGTGCTGTTCGTCACCGGTTACGCCGAGAACGCGCTACTCAGCAATGGGCACTCGCGCCGGGGATGGCGGTACTGACCAAGCCATTCCCCATCGAGACCATGGCCGCGCGCATCCGTTCGATGATCGAGGCGAAGCGGTAGAAGGCTGCATTGTCTGCTTCGCTCGGAAGCGGGCCTTGCGGCCATAAAACGGTGCAACGTAGCTTACCCTCTCCCCTCGCGTGAGCAGACGCCCTATCTCGCCGCGATGCATGAAGCCGCCCTTGAACTGATGTGCATTCTGGCGAGCGGTATCGAGACTGAGGAGGCTTGTGCCGACCAGCTTGGGGCTATCTCTGCGGAGGCGAGCGCCCTGGGCGACGAACTGATTGCCAAGGGTCTCGCTGCTGTGGCGCGAAGTCATCGGGTCCGTGCTTTTGAGCTACAGGGTGAGCTTGCAGCCGTGAGCATGACTTACGGTGGCATCTTCCACCGCCATCTCGCCGAAGACTGACGTGCCAATCTACCGCCTGAAATGCATTCTACGCTTTCTGGACGGCCGCGCGGGCTGCGCGATCGACGGTCGCGAAATCCAGGCCAAGAGCCCCGACGATGCCATCGCACTCGCGAAGCTCTATGCTGCCCCCAACCCGACCATGGAGCTTTTGTCCGAGTCGCTGTCCGGCCCCTCGGGAGCCATCATCTGGTCGCTGCGATCCGACATTGCGCCGCGAATGGACTTCAAGCCGAAGGAGGGCTGACCGGCCCTACTCAGGTGCTTATGCGATTTGCCTCCGTATGCATCCGAGGTCCGCAAAGGATCGGAAGCTGAGCGTCTGCTTTTGGACCAGGGCCTAAGGTCCGCTCCCCACCCCAAGCGGCCATTCGGCTTGCGACCCAACACAGACGTACCGTGGGCCATTGGCGCTTCCTGAAAGCAGCCATTCTTCGGCCGTCCGGCAACTTCGGCTCGGGGTGGTGAGCGGCCATTGGCTGGACCACCACACGATCCTTTTAACGGCTAACTGCTCCCCGTATGTCGGGGAAGCGAGCGCTCAGGCATCCCATGTGACTTCCAGGGAATAGCCTGTTGTCAGATCGGCATCCGATAGCCGTAGAACTCGTGGTCCTCGTTGTAACCGCCCTGCCCAGCGCCAAGATCGGCGAAGTCGTGGACGAATTCGATCGCGGTGATCCATTTCACCATCTTAAAGCCCAGCTCGTTCTCGCAGCGCAGGCGCAGCGGCGCACCGTGCAGCACACTGACCGGAGCACCGTTCATCTCGTAGGCCAGGATGGTCAGCGCGTGGTGCATGTTGTGCATCCGGTGCGCGTCGTAGTAACGCCCCCCTTCGCCACCCTCGGCGAACGAGTAGAACACGGCATAACGGGCCTCGGAACTGGGCTGCACGAGATCAAGGATGTGCTGCATCGGCACGCCGCCCCACTTGGCGACACCCGACCATCCCTGGATGCAGAAATGCGTGGTGATCTGCTCCTGCTTCGGCATCGCCCTGAGGTCCGCGAGCGAGAACTCCTGTGGTCGATCGACCAGCCCGTCCACCCGCAACCGATAATCCGCAAAATTGCCGGCGACCTGAGCGTCGAACTCGGCGGAGGCGGGCATGGTGCCGTTCGGCCAGAAATAAGGCGATATGTCCGCCTCGGTGAGTTCGGACCGTGGGTCCCACCACTCGGCCAGGCCCTTAATCCAGCCGATCATGAACTTACCGACGTGCTGCACTTGCCGCGCGTAGCGGATCGTTACCGGCGAGGCAGCCGCCCAAGCCCCGGCAACCACCGACATCGCCAGCATGAAAGGCAGGAAACCCGACCACGAGGCGTTCTGCACGCCGGCGAACATGTGGTTGGTGTTCTCGCGCAGGCTGGTGACGAACACCATGACGCCGTGCGCCAGGATGAACAGCACGAACCACGAGAAGGAGAGAAAGTGGATGGACCGCGCCACTTGCCGGTTCAGCACCCGCCCGGTCCAGCCAAGGCGGTTGGAGATCGCCGGGCTCTGCAGCAGGCCGGTGGCAATGGAGACAGGGGCTGCGATGAACACGGTGGCGAAATAGGCCAGCTGCTGCAGAGCATTGTAGCGGGTCCAGCCCTGGTCCACCGGAAAGTTCAGCGACCCGTACTGGATCGCCGTCGAGATCGCGCTTGGGAACACGTCCCAAGTCAGCGGCACCAGGCGGCGCCACTGATCGGTGGCGAACAGCATCACGTAGAAGACGACGCCGTTCACCGTCCAAAGCAGGTTAGTGGAGAAATGCCACCAGCGGGCCAACCCGATGGAGTGGCGCAACCCTGGAATGCCGAGCCACTTCGGCAGCGTCACGGAGTCGTCTTTGGCGGTCCAGATCCGCCCGGTCGGCACCGGGCGCTGGAAGCGGAACCAGTCCGTGCCTGGCGTGCAATCTCGTTTCCAGTATAGCCGGGGGTGGTCTGCCAGGATTTGGATGCCGGCGCGGATGATGAACATCATGAACAGCATGTTCAGAAAATGCTGTAGCCGCAGCCACCAGGGAAAGCCGGAGTTCACCGAAGGCGCACTCTGCGCGATGCCGGGATGGCGTACGATGAACGCCTTCACGTCCGGATACTCTCGCAGGCTCTGTGCAAGGGCGACCACGAGGACGAGAGCGGCGAAGCCGAGTGGCAAGGCCCACAAAGTGCTGACCCAGCGCCGTCCGACGCGGATGCGAGGCACGATGCCTTGCTGTGGCGGCAGCCAATGGCTCAACAGGATGCGATCATCTGCACCACTCAGCTTCGCTGCGAGCGGGTCATGGATCGGCACGACATTGGGTGTATCCGTCATCGGCCTGATCCTGTGTGATGCTGGCGCGCCCGCCATGCTCTGCGCGGTGTGTCTGGTCCTCGGTTGGCAATCGGCAGGCTGACAGGATGGTGAGGCATCCAGCAGACCCATCTCGAACTGAAGTCGATGAAGCTGAATGGGTTGCGTAGCCGGTAACAGACCAGGATCACGCTTCCATCCTAGGCCCAGTCCTGCTGCGCGTCCCGATAGTATGTTGCCATCGAGTCAACGAGGGTCTGCCTCGGGTCGTGAGCGGGCGCACCAGTAGCGTCCGCTGTTATGCATGGCTACCCGAGAGCGGACCAGAAGAAATCCACTCAACCCGGTCATTCCAAGCTGCACCCTTAACCGGCGCGCCTCGCGGAGGCGACATCTGCGCAGAGTGCATAGCTTAGAGGTGTCCGGTATCCGACCGTTTTCCGGCGATCGATTAAAAAGCAGTTTGCTGGCGAAAAATGGCTGCAGCTCTGTCGGTAAACCGTGTCGGCTATTCAAACGTCGGGCAAACGTGCGCCTCTGACGGTCTAGCGGCGATGCTTGCGTGTCCGGTTTAAAGCATCGCGCTACTGAAACCAGCTAGACGACTTTCGGCCAACTCCAGCCGTACGAAGCTGGCCCGCTCAATGTCCGCTTCCGGGCATCGCCTGAAAGAACCGGAATGACTGGGTTGGGTCGCAAGCGGACTCGTGGTGCGAAACTGAAGGATTGTGCACGAAAGCCAAGCCCCTGAGATCGCGCTTCATTTTTCGTGCACGATCCCTGTGCACGACTGAGGCATGATCTACGGCTACGCACGCGTCTCGACAGACCACCAGAGCCTCGCCGCACAGGTCGAGCGGCTGACCGCCGAAGGCTGCTCCAAGGTTTTTCAGGAGACCGCCAGCGGGTCGCGTGCGGACCGAGCCGCGCTCAAGCGCGCGATCGGCCGCCTTGCCGAGGGCGACGTGCTGATCGTCACCCGCCTGGATCGCCTTGCCCGGTCCACCCGTGACCTCCTGAACGTCCTAGAGGAGATCACGCGGCGCGGCGCAGGCTTCCGCTCCTTAGCGGATGCCTGGGCCGATACGACTACGGCACACGGTCGCCTCATGGTCACGATCCTCGGCGGCCTAGCCGAGTTCGAACGCGAGCTGATCCGGGCACGGACAGGGGAGGGACTGAAGCGGGCACGGGAACGCGGCATCCGCTCGGGTCCGAAGCACAAGCTCACGCTGCATCAGCAGCGGGAAGCCCTGGCACGGCGCGAGGCAGGTGAGAGCTGCGCGGAGATCGGCCGGAGCTACAACGTCAGCCACAGCACGATCTCACGGCTGAGGGCGCCTTCTGAGCGAACCTAGAGGCCTGGCTGATCGTTCATCCGCGACGGCGCTCCCAGGCGCCCGTTCTATGGAGATCTCATGCGCGCACTTCTTGCCGGCGCTGCTCTGTTCGTCCTCGCAGCGGCCGGCGCTTCGGCACAGCCCTACGACGATCGGCGCCCTCCACCCCCGCCGGACGAGGACTTTGACAGGCCACCGCCGCCACCCCACCGCTACCGGCCGCCCCCGCCGGACTTCGATGACGACAGGCCCCCGCCTCCTCCGCATCACCGCGGACCGCCTCCGCCGGACGATGACGACGATGATGGTCCGCCTCCGCCGCCCCGGTCGCGCGCCTATTGAGGATCGCGCACGCTCCCCTTGGAGGGGAGCGTGCGTCTCCGGGTTCGCCTCGTCCCTAATCCTACCAGCTACCGGCCACGGAAAAAGAAGAACCACGCCAGGAGAATGACCGGGATCGGAACCCCAATCAGCCACAGCAAGCCACCCGTCAGCATCTCGTCACTCCCTAGTATGCCGCGGGCAACCTGGTGATACGAGTGGCTGTTCCCAGCGGTACCATGCGCCCGCGGAGTGTGCTCACCGCACCGCCTCTTCTCCGCTGGCTGGTTTCGAGCCGTCGCAGGAGATCGTAATTTATGAACGCGTTTTTCCGCTGGCTTGGCACTGCGGAGGGTCGATCCGTTCGGTACCCCTTGATTGGCCTCGCCTTACTCGCACTGTTCATTCTCGTAATGAACCGGGGTAGGGATACCGGCCGCTACGATGAAGGGTGGGTAGTTGTTAGACCATGCGGTCCGATTAAATGCCCGTCGCCTGATGGTAGAACGCAATCTTGCGGTGAGTATCTACTGAAGAAAGACCCCCAGGGAAGATACTGGCGAACGAACGAGATATTCCGAGATCAGATCGATAAAGATTCAATCGATTTGATCTGCCCCATCAAGAGCTAATAGGCTACTCGTACGCTGTCAGCAGCTCGCTGACTTAGGTCGTGTAGCGCGGCGTCCGCATCTCGAACTTCATGCTCCACGTACTCTCTGCCTATAGGACAGCTGGATCGGGGCACACCCCGCAAGTCAGCGCTTCGCAGCTCGAAAACCGCCTGCACGCTCGATCGCGTCGCAGGCGTCGCTAATGCCGTCGTCGGCCGCAGCCTGCATGTGCAGCGACCAGCATGCCGCAGCGACATGGCGGCTCGTAAGTAGATGGTCGAGCACCCGCGCCCCGCGGGCAGGGGTGAAGCGACTCCGTGACAGACCGGCGCCCACACCAAGCGCCTTGAGCCGGTGCGCCTCATCGAAATGGTTGAACGCCACCGGCACGACGAGCTGCGGCACGCCAGCTCGGAGCCCCAATGCTACGGTGCCGATGCCGCCGTGGTGGATCAAGGCGGCAGCGTGCGGCAGCAGGGCCGTGAGAGGAGCATAGGGCACGTGGATCACGTCCGGCGAGAGGTCTGGCGGGACCTGCCCAGTCTGAGGCGCCAGGAATACGCCCCGGCGGCCCATCTGCCGGCAGATCCGCAGGGCTGTCTCAAAGAACGAGCGCCCCTGCCGCATGCCCGAACCGTAGGTAAAGACCAGCGGCGCCGACCCGGCGCGCAGGAAGGCGACAAGCTCCTCCGGAAGCTTCGGGGTGTCGCCAAATCGATCGGCAGTCGGGAACCCGACCTGAAGGGCGTGTGCTGGCCAATCCGGCTGCGACGGCGCGTACCAGCCGGGAAACATCAGGATGAGGGTCGGCGCGAGGTTCCACCAGTGGCGTAGCCGCCGCACCGGCAGAAGGCTGAGGGTGCCCCGGAAGGCGTTCAGAGTGGGGAGCGCTGCGGGGCCAATCACGTAGCGGTCAGCCCCCCTGCCGATCCAATGGCGGAGCCTCGCCGGCAGGAGGCGCGGCAACGGCAGGCCGGGTAGGTGCGGCGGCGCATAACGGCTTTCCATTAGGAACGGCGTCACGTGGATTACCACGACGGGTAGCGCGAGCATGTCCTGCGCCACAGGGGCGCCGAGACTGAGGGTGGAAGCGACCACGACGCCCCCGCCCATCGCCTGTTCGGTAATAAGCCAACGATACGTCGGCTCAGCTAGCGTGGCGACAGCTTCGAACATCGCTTGGACGCCGCGCCAGGGTCGCCACAGGTTCGGTGTACCGATGAGGCGATCGTACTCGGCTTCGGTGCACAGCGCATGAAATACGAGCCCTGCCCGCGCGGTCGAGGCCGCAAACGGAGCAGGCGCGGCGAGCGTCACCGCATGGCCGCGGCTCGCCAGCTCGACGCCGATTGCTACCATGGGAAGAACGTCGCCATGGGTGCCAACTGCAACGATCTGAACGTTCATGCTGGTTCAGACCATATCACTCGAAACTTGCAAGGCGGGTAATCAGTAAAACGCCCGGCCGCTTTGCAGCGGCCGAGCCTGATCTTATTCGCAGGTTCTATGCAGGCCGCGGCTTAGTAGCCGTAACCGTAGGGTCCGTAGCCGTAACGATAGAGCGGACGACGATAGCCATAGCCGTAACCACCGTAGCCTACAGGGGCGTATCCACCGCCGTAGTAGCCGTCGTCATAGCCGTAACCGTAGCCGCCGTATCCGCCATAAAGGCCGCCCGCTGCAAGGCCGAGCCCCACCCCGAGACCGAGGCCACCAAGGCCATAACCGTAACCCCGGCCACCGTATCCACGACCGTAAAAGCCCCGGCCATAGCCGCCGCCGTATCCACCCCGGAACCCAGCTCCGCGGAACCCCCCGCCGAACCCGCCACGACCAAAGCCACCGCCCCGGAAGCCGCCACCGCCGAAGCCACCACCGCCGCCTCGGAAGCCGCCGCCACCGCCGAAGCCACGGGCATCAGCGCTCGCGGGCATGAAAGCGAGAGCAGCAACAAGCGCGGTCGATGCGAGTGCAAGACGTTTCATCAGGATCATCTCCTATTCACGCAATCTGCTAGAGCAACGCGACCACCCGTCTATGCGATCCGCGCAGGATCCTGACGCATTGTCGCGTTTTCTTGTCCGAATGTTTCTGACGAACATTCGCGCTCGACCACGGGGAGATGAGCCGTAGTCGACATTGCCGGGAGGCAAGATGGGGGATCAAGGCCCGGCAGTGTTGCTGATCTAACCTCTCTGCCGCTCGGGTGTTCCGAGCGGCAGCCGACGCACGGCAACGAGTGTCAGAACGCGCCACGACGAGGCGCTGAGCAGCTTCAGGCCGTCTCGGCGACCTTCTTGCGCCCGCTGGCCTTCGGGGCTGCCTGGGGCGCCTTTGCGGCCTTCGGCTTACTCTTGGAGAACTTGGGCGCCTCAGAGACCGTCTCGTCCGCTGTGGTGGCCTTGGGAGATGCCTTGCGACGCTGCTGCCCAAGGCCGAGGGAGCGTGCCAGCTCGGACCGCTGAGCGGAGTAGCTCGCCGCAGTCGACGGGTAGTCCGACGGCAGGCCGTAGCGCGCCCGGTACTCATCCATCGTCAGGCCGGCCACGGTCACGTGTCGCTTGAGTGTCTTGTAGCGCTTCCCGTCGATGAAGCTGATCAGCGCGTCCGGCGTGATCGACTTCTTAATCTGCGCCGGGGTCGGCTTCTCCGGGCCGGCGGGCTCGGCTGGGGCTCCGTTGGCAAGGCCGGTAAATGCTGCGTGAACCGAAGCGATCACGTTCGGCAGCTCGGACACCGGTACGTTGTTGTTCGAGACGTAGGCCGCGACAAGCTCCGCAGCGAGTTCGATAAAATCGGTCGGTTGAGCTTCGGCTTGTTCGTCCACGGCAGTCTCCTCCCCGGAAAGAGACCTATCGCTCTACGCGGTTTGCCGGATCGTCAAGTCATAGCTGGGCGGAAAGTACTGAAGCCGATCGGGTGTCCTCATAAATCCGTGAGAACACCCCCAAAGCAGGTTCACGCAGGAACTTAGCGTGACGGTCTCTGTTCCGGTCCTACGTATGACAGCGTAGAAGGCCCTTCTCCATGAACAAGCTTATTCTCGGCGCGACCCTGACCCTCGGCCTCCTGCTCAGCGCGAACACGGCCAGCATCGCAGCCCCAGGCGACGGTCTCGATCGCGACGCTGCGGCAACCGGCAACGGTCGTATGGGCGGAATGCACGCCGGCGCTCGGTCCGGCAGCATAATGAACCGACGGATGGGTGGCATGCGGATGATGCGGCGACATCACCGCCGGCATCACCGCTGAGCATCAGGTAGTCTCGATCTGCATGGTCGAGCAGAGAGCCCCGGACCGCTTGAGCGGCCGGGGCTTCTCACACAGCGCCGCCATCATCGCTGAGCGGGCGGTCGCATCAGTAGAGCTGGTACACCCCCGAGCTTCGGCTCTCTTGGACGGCCGGAGGCTCGGCTCTGCGGATGGCCGATCGAGTTGCAACAAATCCCGTACGACTGACATCGCCACAGCCTCATAGGCGTCAGCTTCATTTTCGATGAAGTGATCTAGATAGTCGTCTTCTTGGAAATCACTCATCATCTTTTTTTAGTACGGATGAATTTAATCTACACCCAAATAGATCGCTCGCTCTTACATTAACCAGATCGCGATATATGTCATTGAACACATAGAGCAATCTGCTGTGTTCCTCAACATCATTTGTAATTTCTCGAACTTTCTGTGCATCGCTGTGTCGACGGAGCCTCGCTTCGACTTCTTGGATGTCAGAAACGTTTTTAGACGGGATTGTACCTTCGCGTTCCTGTGACATGGCGCGTCCTTCCATTTAAAGCATGAGGGAGCCGGCGAGCGGGCGCGCACAAGCATCCTGGCTCTGGCACGGAAGCGGAGAAGGCTCCCACGCGGCGAACCAGGGACGATGAATCATGATTCGGGTCGGTCAATAATGCAAGCCGGATCTTCGAACTAATTTTGAGTGAGTTGGTCCGTTGAGGTATAGGCGTTCCGGAATTGTCACTTCCTCAGTTTACACGTTTTGTGCACGGAACCTTCGTTTTCTCCGTTCCGCGTGCACAAACTTTGTAAATTATAGTCGCCGCGCCAGGATATAGGCGTGTTTAACGCCGCCATAGATCTCTACCTTGAGCCGAACTAGGAGTTGATCTTAAAAAACCCGCGCAGATGCCGGCATCAGCCAAGTGCATCCCGCCTGATGCCATCGCTGCCGCGGAGCGATGCGGAAGTAGCCGAGGACGCCTTGGTGGGACGCTCCGGCTCCTACCTCCCACTGCGATTACCAAAGCTGTTCGATCTTTGTGGTATGAATGCATAACACAAATGATTCGTGCGGTTTATTGACGCGCGAGACTTGTATTGGATTTTATATCAAGCGATCATACTTTGCATCAAAGCTGAAAGAACAATCAGATGATGCATAAAAATCAATCGCAAAGCGCCGATACGGCTGCGCTGGTAAGCAAACTTGTGATGGCCTACGTCTCCAACAATCACATGCCGGCGGTGGAGCTTCCGGGATTGATCAGCACCGTTCATTCGGCGCTCAACAGTATCGCCAGCGGGACAGTTACCGATGGTGCCAACGCCTCGGACGAGGAAGTCGCGCTGCCGACGCCGGCAGAGATCCGCAAGTCGGTCACACCAGACGCGCTGATCTCGTTCCTCGATGGCAAGCGGTACAAGACCCTAAAGCGGCACCTGAACGGTCACGGGCTCGGCCCGCACAGCTACCGCAAACGCTTCGGCCTGCCGGCCGACTACCCCATGACCGCAGCGAGCTACTCCGAAAAACGATCAGCCCTGGCGCGCGAGCTCGGCCTAGATCGGCCTCGCCGCATGGCCGCTTGAGGGGACCACAGAGCCCGCCGTTAGGCCGCGGCGGGCTTTGGGGGTGGCTCAACCTGCCCCGTAGCCGCCCTTCGAGTTGCTAGAGCCGGTCGACGGCGGCTTCCCATCGTAGCCGCCGCTCTCGGGCGCACGACCCGGCTTTGGATTAGGCAGCCCGGGAGAGGTGGGGCCGGCGCTTTCGGCCGGAGGCGCCGGCGCCTTGGCCGGATCGAGCGGGTGACCGGGAGGCAAGGTGCCGGTGGCCTCCGTTATCTCTGCGTTGTCCTGAACCATCGCGCTCTCCACCGTCCTACCTGCTAGGCGAAGGCCTGCGGCGGCCAGATGTTCCTGGGGAATGGCACAGTTCCCCGGCACGCTCCGGTTCAAGCTCTCATGCATCGCTAGGAGCTATTGTCCGTTCTTCGTGCGGACGTAGAGGAAGGCGCCAACGACGGCCGCAATGTCCAGGGCGCCGATGACCATCGCCGCGGAAGGATAACCCAGGGCAAGAGCAAGAGCAGCAACAGCAAGGGCGGACAGGGAGAAGGCGATAGCCGCCCATTGGCCGAGCCGAACAGTCCGGAGATTGCCATTGAGCGAGGCCTTTTCCAGCTCTCGGCGATGCTGCGCCTCTTGCTCCCACATCGCGAAGATGCGCTCAGGGGCATCGGGTACGAGCTGCCGGAACTGATCGAGCACGATCGGCGGCGGCAAAGGCCCCTGCCAGAACTCATTGCGCTCGATGACTGTAGGCTGCTGATCCTGGGACGGCTGCTGCCGCGCCGGAGGGTTACCCTTGGGCCGTCTCGACACGCGCACGCTCGCGATCAATCACACGGCGCATGTCGTCTCCGATCCGCACGCTATCGCCTCGCAAGGCTTCCAGATCCGTGCGGGATGGGGCGCGCGTGTTTGGTGAGACCGCCGGCCAAATGGACGCGAGGGTGCTGAGGCCGGCGACGAAGCTGCCGACGCGCGTACGCTGCTGAGCGGGACGGGCTGCGTTGTTCCTCATGCCTTCTCATGTACGCCGTACGTGGAATGCGTCAATGCCAACCCGCAATTGCGGTTTACCGAGGCTGGTCGTGCTGAGCGCGGCGCCCGCTGTTCTCTTCTGGATCGATGGTGCCGGCCGCGCCCTAGGCTGTGCAGTCCCGCGGTGTGGTGACATCAGTTTCGCTGAGGTCGCTGCATTCTGGGAGGCGTTATGGGACAGGTTCTTCACGGCTGCGCCACGACCACGCACGCGGTCAGAGCGGCGCTACAGCGATCGAAAGCTCCGCTCAAAGATCTTGCCGCCCAGCACGGACTGAACCCTAAGACAGTCGCGAAGTGGCGTAAGCGGGCCTTCGTTCATGACGCGACGATGGGACCGAAGACACCGCACTCTACCGTGCTCACGAGCGAGGAAGAGGCGGTGATCGTCGCCTTCCGCCGGCACACCCTCTTGCCGCTCGACGACTGCCTCTACGCGCTCCAGGCCACCCTCCCGCATCTGACTCGATCATCGCTGCCTCGCTGCTTGCAGCGCCATGGGATCAGCCGGTTACCTGAGGTCGGCGGCGACAAGCCCGGCAAGCAAGCGTTCAAGGCCTACCCGATCGGCTTCTTCCACATCGACATCGCGGAGGTTCGCACCGGCGAAGGCAAGCTGTACCTTTGGGTGGCCATCGACAGGACGTCCAAATACGCCTTTGCCCAGCTGCACGAACGCGCTGATCGGCCCGTGGCCTGCGCTTTCCTGGAGGCACTCATCGAAGCCTGCCCTTACCGCCTGCACATCATCCTGACCGACAACGGCATCCAGTTCGCCGAGCTGCCCAAGAACCGTCGCGGCCCGACCGCCCTGTACCGCGTCAACCGCTTCGACCAGATCTGCCGGGCACACGACATTGAGCATCGGCTCACCAAGCCAAACCACCCGTGGACTAATGGCCAAGTCGAGCGCATGAACCGGACCCTCAAGGAGGCGACGGTCAAGCGGTACCATTACGACAGCCACGATCAACTGCGGGAACACCTCGCCACTTTCCTGGATGCCTACAATTTCGCTCGGCGGCTCAAGACCCTACGCGGCCTTACGCCATACGAAGCGACCTGCCGGGCCTGGGCAGACGATCCAGACCGCTTCAAATACGATCCAACCCAACTCACCTCGGGACTGCACAGCCGCCAGCTCTCACTTTGAGGGTAGCAAGCGCCGAACCTGACATTTCTAAATTATGGTATCGCTGGGCTTGGTTCGCAGGAAGCGTTCTCATGGCGTTCATCAGCATCACACGACTTCGCATCCGCTCGTGGCGCTTCATGCCGCCCTTCGTCGTCGATACGCTGCGATCGTTGTCTCAAACGAAGGCAGCCCCTGGCTTCATCGGTGGATCTCTCCTGGCAGATCGAAAGCGAACGTTTTGGACGCTGACGCTTTGGACCGACCAATCTGACATGCGCCGCTACATGATCAGCGGCGCTCATCGCAAAGCAATGCCGAAACTCCTGGGTTGGTGTGATGAAGCCAGCGTCGCTCACTGGACCCAGGAGGCCGAAGACATCCCAACTTGGGACGAGGCGGCGGAGCGGATGCGTTCGGAAGGGCGTGTCTCGAAGGTGCGCCATCCCAGCCCGCAACACCGCGATCTATCGTTCGCAAGGCCTCGGACGGCGGGTGCGGTCGCAATCACTCCGCGTGGAGGTAAAGCTGTGTCCCCTGTTGGGAGTAGTGACAAGCTGGCGTAAGCGTCCGCATTGGGTCGACACCCGCCGGCGTGCTCTGCGGCTTCGTCGAGCGGTTCAGTGGCGAATTCGATATCTGCCGGGCGTACGCTACCAAGGGGAGCAGCGGATGCTCAGCAAATCATCGATTGTGAAGTTGATACCGAAAACTATGGGTCGCCACGTAGGCATGGCGGCGAAAATTAAGGCTGTGGCGAAGCCGAGCCAAGGCAGGCTGGGCCTAAGCATGACCCGGATGCGATTGTACCGAGTGCTCATGGGATCACGCCGAGACGTCCGGTGCCGCAAGTTGGTTAACCTGCCCGGCTTTCACGAGCAGCCAACCACCTGCGAACATGCCAGCACCCCAGGCTAGAAAGCCGATGTCCCAGTAGATCCAATACTCTCGGGCCACAAGCTCATTGACATGGTGCACTCCAAGCACTTCGTGATCAATCAGGCCTTCGGCAAGGTTGAACAAGCCCCAGCCCATGAGGAGGTTTCCGACCAAAAGCTTACTTGACCAGTACAAATGGCGAAGGCGAGCGCGGCGCCATAGAACGAAGATGCCAACAGCCACTAAGACATAGGTCGCACTGTGGAAGTACCCATCCCAGCGCGTGTTGAGTTCAAGATTTTGAAGTGACTTAATTGGGTACCAATTGCTCAGCATGTGATGCCATTGCAGCATTTGGTGCAGAACGATGCCGTCGAAGAAACCACCCAATCCGAGGCCAATGAGTATGCCCGCGCTCCAGGGGAAGGAGCGTTCCTGAACCTCCACATCGGCTGCCATTTCGCTCTCCCAGCTATGAGTTCGCCGAAGTCGTAGGATCACACCTCTCGCCGCCATTCAACATCCCCCGGGGCGAGATTGGGCTGCGCAGCGTCCGAAGCGGATCATCCGAAAGACGGATGACGCTTGATTTGTGGTCTCCACTCTCGAACATCTTTGATTGTGACGGCTGGCCTTCCGCACGCTCGGCCAGACGCGAATGTGCCACGCAGGTTGCGGACACCGCTCGAAGACAATGCTAGCCGAAGACGGCAACTGTCCGCCGAGCCACTACCATGACGGCACGCCCCAGCCCTACGTCCGCTCACCTCACTCCCAGTCTCCCGCTCGTCATCGTCCTTCTGCCGCTCCTTCTCTTTGGCGTCGGTAGTTGGGAGGTATGGCGCGGGCAAGGAACGGTTGCAGAGCACCAAGCCCTGCTAGATCACGCAGCGCAGGGGGATATCCAGGAACTCGCCGAGGAGCTGTTCACGGCGCGGATGCGGATGCCGCTGGCCTGGGTCACGGTGATGTGCGGCATCGTCGGGACTGCGGCCGGGCTCGCCGGGCTCGGGCTCGTGGAGCGGGCGGCGCGGCGGGGAACCGCGTCACGGCCGGCGCTGGTGTCCACCTTCGCGACCGTGCGGCGGGGGCTGCCGGCGGCGCTTGGGGTATTGGCGGTGGCGATCGCGCTCGGGCTCGTCGGCTCGATCCTGTTCGAACTCGGCGGCCTCCGCTTCGTCCAGACCGTCGATACCAACGACGGCAAGGCTGTGCTCGCAGGCATCCTTTACATGGGGGTCGCACTCTGGGGTGCATACAAGACGGTGCGGAACCTACGCGGGACGGTCGCCCTGTTCACACCCATCCCGGCGCCGCTCCAAGCGCGACTGGTCGCAGAGGAGGAGGCGCCTGGACTTTTCGCGCTGCTCCGCGAGCTCGCGTGTGACCAGCAGGCTGCGATGCCCGATCTTGTCGTCGCAAGCGCAGCACACGGGTTCTTCGTCACCTCCTTTCCGTGGCGGCTCGAACCGTCTGGGCACACGACGCGCGGCCGGGTGTTGCATCTGCCGCTACCGATCGTCGCGACCTTCAGCCTCGGCGAACTCCGCACCGTGCTAGGCCACGAACTCGCGCATTTCTCCGGCGAGGACACTGCCTACACGGAGCAGTTCTTACCGGTCGCCGTTGCGCTCGGCCGGAACGTCCAGGCGACCGCTTCGACGGTCGATTTCGGCTCAAGCTGGGTTGACCGGCAGCTCGCCCGCTCTGTGATGCCCCACGCGACGCTTGCGGCTTATGCGCGCGACCGCTTCGATGGCGTCGTGAAGGGCTGGAGTCGTCAGCGTGAGTTCGAGGCTGATCGGGCCGGGATAGAAGCCGGCTCGCCCAATGCGCTCGCCACCTCACTCATCCGCGACGGGTTGGTCGGCGCGCAACTCCGGGCTGAACTCGTCCGCATCGCCGCGCGGCCTGAGACGGCGCCGCCCGACCTCTCAGCCGCGATGATCGTCCGCAGCCACGAGGGGCTCGGCGACCCGACACCCCATCTCGGCGACCACCTGTCCCACCCGACCGACACTCATCCGACCACGCGTCAGAGGCTTGAGGCGGTGGGCATCACACCCGATGCCGCCCTCCTCGCCGGCGCCGCGCGGCCGGTGGCGGCTGGGGAGTTTCATGCGATCCGGTCGCTCTTCGCCGACTGGGTCGCTCTCAGCGGCGACATCACCGCTCTCGTCCGCACGGCCGCGGAGAGCAGAGCAGCTGCGCACCAGCGTCGGCTCCGAGCGACCGCAGACGCGATTGGGTCTGATGCGCAGGTGCTCTACCCATCGAACGGCCGCGTCGCAGCTGGCATTGGCCTCGTGGCGACCTTCTCGGTGTTTTTCACGGTCGCCGGTGTTCTCGCATTGCGCGACGAGGTTCTCGATCGTCCGACCGCGCAGCTGATGGTAGCCTGCGTCGCCGGCGGCCTTGTCGGTCTCGGCTTCGCGGTCCTGTGGTCGGTACGAACGTTCCGCGGCTACCGAACGCCGTTCCTGATCCTTGACGCCGAGGGCTTCTCCTCGCCCGGGCTCGATCGGCTGGTGCCGTGGCTCGCCGTTCAGTCGATCGATTTCGGGGTGGGGTACTCGCCGACGCTGACCTTCACGCTGCACCCGCAGGCCGCGCTTCCGCGCCGGACAGGCGCCATCAAGCGGGTACGCCCCTTCGCAAAGCAGCACACCGTGGTCGTCGGCATCATGCCACGGGGTATGAAAGCCGCCGCATGCCAAGCCCTGCTAACGCGTCACCTCGACGCCGCCTACGCGAAGGCCACGCTCGGCCGCGGCGAGCCAACAATTCCAGCGGTAGCGGACGTATAGCGTGCCTAGAAGCTCCACTCGCTGCACGATCTACTCGACCGACCGGTATCCGGACTTTCGGCACGCGCGGCGCAGAGCCTGGTGCACGCGCTCCTTAACCAAGTTTTGGTGTGCTTCGTTGTCCGCGCGTGGATCAGCCATCCTGCTAGTTATCGGCGTTCGCACAGCCATCGCCGTACTCCGACCGCAAGCAAGCTAATCAAGGCTTGAAAACGGCTGTTGCGGGCACACTGTAGCTGGAGCAACTAAGATTCGAACGACGGCTTCCGAACAGGGCAAACTTCACTGCGAATGGGGTAGTCGAGCCGAAAGTAGACCCTAGATATGTCGCTCAAACCACGGTTTTCGCGATACCTTTGCATCGACGATTTTGGCTGTGAAACGTGGTCATGCCCTACACTGCATCTGACTTAAAAAACGTCGAAGCATTTGCTTGGCGCGTTCAACGGCTCGAATAGGGAGATGCCCCTTTTCTGTGGCAACCACCGATCAGTGGTATCAGCCATCAGCGGTCGCGACTTCCTCCCGAATTCAGTTTGGTCCCGAGTAGATCCTCGCGCGTCTGCGTTGTTGGAGCCGCCCTTCTCGCTGCGCTAAGGTCGATGACAGACTGCCATCTGTTAACTTCGCAGGTCGTTTGACCCGCGCCAAAAGCATACTTACACCCGCACAGATCAACAGCACCGGTATTGGGTGACGCCGCACAGCATCCAGGGACAGATCATATAGATCGCCGCCGGCACTGTTGCGCCTTGCTGCCCCAAGCACGTCCTCGACAAACGCAACGGGGTGAAGGCGATCCTGGAGCTGGTTGAGCACGCCTTCGAGCCGCGCCCGCCCAGCCTCAATCTCCTGCTCGATTTCGTTCACCGTCGCATCCATTTTCAAACCCACCGCATGTTATGCTGTCGCTGGCAAAAACGGCTTCTTGAGTGAGAGTGGCTGGGCGCCCGGAGACCGCGCGCCCAGCCGTGGCTCAACGCCGTTTATTTCTTGGCGCTGCTTTTACCGTGCGCCTTCGTCGAGCTCTCGTGTGCCTTCTCGGAATGGCCGTGCGCCTCCTTCGAGTGCTTGGCCGCGGTGGTCTCGTCGCCCTTCTCGTGATGCTCGGCCGCTGTCTTGTGAGATTTGGCAGCCGCCTCGTGGTGCTTGGCCGCCTCGTGGTGTGCGTTCTGGGCCATGGCTGTGTTCCTTGTTCAGCACCGTCGCGGTGCTTGTTGCGGTCGGGTCGACCGGCGCGTCCAGATGGGATCAGGTCTCACCTGGCGTGCGGAGTGTCCTCGGGTCCGCCCGCGGCACTGAGCGGGAAACCTGCCCCGGCGGGATCACGGTCCGCCGGCGAGGGAAGCTCTGTGAGAGCTAGGAAAAGCCTATGAGGGACGACCCGCAGCGAAAGAGCGTCAAGCTCATTCAGGCCGGTCGCAGCGTCGAGGCGGTCTGCTGGCGCCACCGGCTGTCGGCAAGGCGAGCCTTCACCAATCGACGAGCACGGCTGCGGCGGCCCAGTTTGGAAGGCAACGCCCGTCTTTTTTCGTAGGCGCCGCGCAACGCAGGCTACCAGTGTGCGTGTTCCTGCTCGGTCGGCATCCGGCCCTGTGGGGTGAGCTGATCGATCACACCCGGGAGCAGGTGAGAGAGTTGCGACAGCAGGTCGGAACTGCCCATGCCGGTCTGCTGCGAGAGCTGCCCAACCGTTTCTGGACCGAGTGCCGCTCCGAGATCGTGCGGCGCGATCGGCTGGTTTTGACCTTGGCCGATCCATGAGTTGATCGCACCGCCATGGCCGGCCTGGGTAAACTGCTCGACGAGGGCACCAAGTCCGCCAGCTCCGCCGCCTCCGAGCAGACCCCCGAGGCCACCCTGGCCGCCACCGAGACCGCTGCCGCCTGCGTTGCCCAGCATGCCGCCGAGACCGCCGCCTCCGGCCCGTGCGGCCAAGAGGCTCATCAGGACGCTCACGAGGGGATTGGCGCCGGCGCCCTGCTGCTGATTGGCGTTACCGCCAACCACACTGCCGATGATGCTGTCGAGTAGGCCCATGACCTGAACTCCTGAAGCGGCCTTTCGACCGGGTTGATCGGATTGGTCGAACTCGAGGCTGCGCAAACGCACGGATCTCGGTGATCAGACGGGGTGATTGTAGACGCGCACCCGACGCGCGCCGGACGTCCGCGTGTCCGTACCGACCGTAGGTGTGCCGACCGCATCATTCTCGCGCACGATCGAGCCTGCGGCAGCATCCGAGCCGATCAGAGTCGAGGTATCGCTTCGCGGCTCGCCAGCCGTCTTGCTGCGCCAGCCCTCGCTCTCCCAACCCTGAGCACGCGCATCGAGATCGACGGCGCCATGCTCCTCCAGGATGCGCGAGGCCACGTCGGCGTGGGCCTCATCAGCCCGCACGGTGAGCAGTGAGCCGCCACGACGCACGCCTTCGGCGTAGGCATGCGCATCGGTCTCGCTCACGCCCGCGCCGGTCAACGAGCCGGTCAAACCGCCCGCTGCGGCACCGAGGCCTGCACCGGTCAGTGTTGCCACGAGCCAGCCTGCAGCCACGACAGGGCCAACGCCTGGAATGGCCATCAGTCCGAGGCCGGCGAGGAGGCCGGCGCCGCCGCCCAGGATCGTGCCGAGCGTGGCACCCGTCCCTGCGCCGTTGGCAGTATGGTCCACCGGATCGCTCGTTCCAGTGGTGCTGGTCTCCGTGTTGTTGCCGACGAGGCTGATGTCGGAGTGCGGCACGCCGGCCGCCTCCAACTTTGCTACCGCTGCAGCAGCGTCATCATAGCGGTCGTACAGGGCTGAGAGGGTCTGCGTGGTCATAGGATGGCTCCGGGACGTTTGAGTGGGGCGGATCGAGCGAGGGGACCAGCTACTGGGCCGCGACGTTGCCCTTGAAGTCGAGGCCGACGCTGGCCGGCTTGCCATCCACCGTCGCAGTGGCGCGCCAGATGCCGTCGCCGTCCTTCTTGAGGTCCTTGACCTCGTGGTAGCCAGCCTTCTCAAGACGGCGGCGAGCCTCATTCTCCGTGAAGCTGTTGGCGCCCCGCTCCAGCTTGACGTTCGTCCCCGTGCCGACGCCCGCTGCCTTGTTGTCGTGTACATGATCGGTGTTCGGCCGCGTCACGGCGTTCTGGCCACCGGAGGTCGCGCTGGAGGCACCACCCGTCGCGGGCTGACCGGTGACGGTTGTCTGCGCCAATGCAGGTGCTGCCGCGAGCAACGGCAACACAAGAAGGAACGAGCGACTCAAGGACATGGCGACGCCTGTTTGATGGGGGGCGGTAAGGGGACGGGCCGCTATGAAGTCGGCCCTCGGCAGGATGCACTGCCTGGTGCGTCCAAGCTCCAGGCAGCGCCTTCAGGTGGGTCAGACCGGCTTACGGGTGCCGGAAGTGGTCCCGGTTGTCGCGGTGCCGGTCGTGCCGGTGCGGCTGACGTTGCCGCGCTCGTCCTCGACCTCGACTTCGGTGTGACGGACCTTGTCGGTCACCGTTTCCGTGTGCTGGGTCGCCTCCTTACGGATGCCGACCTCGCCAACGACGCGGGCTTCCTTCGACACCACCGCCTGCTCGCGCATCTCGGTGGCCTCGATGACCTTCTCGGCAAACAGGGCTTCGTCGCCCGGGGTCACCGCTCGGTCGACTACGCGGCGATCGACGTGCACGGTCTCGTCGTGCAGCGTTACGTTCTCGCTCACAGCCTTCTCGACCGCGTAGGAACGAACCCGCACCCGGCCGCTGTCGACCATGCGCTTGCCGACGTTGAGCCGCTCCTCGACGACCGGAATGTAATCCGTCTCGCCCGCGGTCGTGCTGGCTCCCTTGAGGGCCGCGGCGCCCGTAGCCGACGTTCCGGTCGCCGTCGTACCCGTGGTCGAGCTGGCTGCTGTTGCACCACCGGCCGAGTAGCCGCTCCAGCCTTCCTGGCGCCAAGCGCTCTCGCGCTGATCGAGGTCGATCGAACCGTTCTGCTCCAGGATGTCGTAGACCGTGTCGGTCTGGGTCGACTCGACGCTCACGGTCAGCAGCGTGCCGCCTCGGCTCAGACCCTCGCTGTAGGCGTAGCGATCCTCCTCGGGCATGAAGAAGTCCTTCAGTGAACCCCAGAACCCGCCCTCGTCCTTGCGGTAGTCGTACGAGCCACTCGTGCGGGCTGTCTGCGCTCCCTGCACCAGCTTGATCGCCGATTGCGGGATACCAGCGGCGAGAAGCTTGGCTTGAGCAGCCTGCGCCTCGGCCGGGCGATCGAACAGCGCGGTGATTGTCTGAGTCATGGTGTTTGCTCCTGGGCTGGTAGGGGATTGATCGGCTCGCTGGCGTGGCCTTCCGGATCCACGCGTTCGACCTCGGCGTGCTGCCGGCGCAGCATCACCGGGACCTCGACGTCCTCGACCGTCGTGGTCTGGCGGACGTGCACCTCCTCCTTCAGGACGAGGCGCTTCTCGACGACGAGGATCTCTTCCAGGACCGGGACGATGGTCACCCCGTTCTCCTCGCGGACGACCGGGGGCGTTTCGCCCTCAGCCAGGGTCCGGTTGATTGGCACCCGAGTGACGCCAACCATGTCGCTGCGCAGGGTCTCGCGCAGGACCTCGTCAACCGTCTCGGTTCGGGTCGAGACCCGCACCCGGCCAGTCTCCACCGCCCGCTTTTCGATGCGGGCGGTTTCCTCAATCAGCGGAAGCGTCACGCTCTCGCCGACGGCGACCTCCGCCGCCAGCTTGTCCTGCGTCCCGAGGAGACGCGGCTCGATGGCGGCGGGGTCGCTCATCCTCAGACCCGACGCTCAGTCGTGGTGGCAACGGTGGTTCGGGTGAGCACCGGGTCGACCGCGGCACCACGCCCGGCAAAGAAGGCCGACAGCGCACCGAGAACCAACGCCAGGGCGCCGTAGAGCGCACCCTGTGAGCCGGCTCGCGCCGCGGCATCGGCCGCCTGCTTGGCCTGCTCCTTGGTCTTCGCGACCGTGTCGTTGAACTGCTTCACGTACTGGGCGACCTGTGTCCGGGCCTGATCGACCGGGATGCCCTGAGCCTTGGACAGTGCCTGGGCGGCCTTCTCCTGTGCGTCCTTCTGCTGGGCGGCGTCACCGGTCACGGCGGCGCGCATGGCGCTGACGGCGGCATTCTTCAGGGCCTCCGGATCGTTGCCGGTCGTGCCGCGGATCTGGCCCTCGATGTTCGAGAACGGGTTGTCCATGCCCGGCAGCGACGGGGCAGCAGCCTGCGCTGCAGTCTTCACCGAGCCACCGACGAGGTTGCCGGCGCCGCCAAGCGTGCTCGACACCGCGCTCGATGCGCCACTGAGGATGCCGCCGACGGCCGAGGACAACAGGTACACGACGACCAGCGTCGAGACCGCCCAGGCGAGCAGCCCGTGGTAGGCGGTGGTGGTGTTGGCGGGCTTCCCCGAGAGGCGCCCGGCGAGCCAGCCGCCAGCGGTGGCTGCGAGAATACCGGAGATCACGAACCAGATGCCGGCGCCGGACGAGAGCGACCCGGCGGTGGGCGTGCCGTTGCCGGCCGGGTCGACGGTCGACAGTCCGATGCCGAGCCCGACCATGTTCAGGATGACCTGGGCGACGAGCGCAATCACCGCACCGGCGATGACCGCTCCCCAAGAGACGGAGTGCAGCGCCATCGTGCGCATGTCCTCGGCCGGGGTGGCCAGGCTCGTGGTGGGCAGGTCGCGGTCGTAGGTCCGACGGGTGGTATCGGGGGATAACGCCATCGTAAAAACTCTTTCGTCTTGGTTAGTGGTGTCGGTCTTGACCGGTCTTGGCAGCACCGGTTGCGGCGTGCGTTCGCTTGCGACCCTGGATCACCTGCGGGCCGGGCGCTTCGATCTTGGCTCAGGGGTCGACGACGTGTGAGCAGCTTTGATGGCGGCGATCTCGGCGGCGGCTTCAGCCTGGATCGCGTGGTCGCCCTCGATGATACCGATAGCTTCCTTGATTAGCGCTCGGATATGTTCGGGCGAGAGCACCTTCCGACGCCCAGCCAAGCGGATCTCCTCACATCAACCCAAGGGGATGATCTTCCGAGATGCTCGCATGAGCAGAGCTACCCCTGCGTAATCACGCGTCCTGATCGAAGTTCCGACGATTTACATAAAGTACATTTGTACCAAGCCGAACTGGTAGTTCCGTCACGGTTTTCCCCGCTTCAGCGTAGGTGCCGGGTGTTCGGGCCGATCCCACGCTCCTGCGCCCACACCACCACGGCGCTGCGGCGGTTGACCCCGAGCTTGCGATAGAGCGCCGAGACGTGATTGCGCACCGTGTTCGGCGACAGCTTCAGCTCGGCCCCGATCTCCTGATCGGTGGCCCCCTGACAGATCCGCGTGAGCATGTCCCGCTCGCGGATCGTTAAGTTCTCGACCGTGACCAATGGCCGGCCGGAGCGGGCGGGGTTGCGTAGCGTTGCGAGCTTGTCGATCACCCCATGGCTGAACCACGACGCGTCGGCCATCACCGCCTCGATCGCGGTGATCAGCTCGCGCTCCGAGCGCTTGCGGTCGGTGATGTCCTGCAGGACGCACAGCACGCAGGCCTCGTTGTTGATGATCACCCGCTCCGCCGAGATCAGGCAATCGATCTCGGTGCCCGCCCCATCCTGTAACGCGGCCTCGAAGCTTCGGACGCTGCCAAGCCGCTTGAGATCGCGTGAGAACTTGCGCTGCTCCGCACGGTCGACCCAGAGCGCGAGATCGGCGAGCGACCGTCCGCCCAAAACCTCGGAGGCGTATCTGAACGCGGTCACGAAGGCCTGGTTGACGCTGGTGATTTCCAACCCGTCCGCGCTCATCAGCGCCCCTGGCACCGGCGAGAGGTCGAACGCCTTAGCAAAGCGCTCCTCGCTATGGCGCAATGACATCTCGGCCTTCCGGCGATCCTCCAGGTCGGCGAAGGTGAACAGCATGCATGGCTCGATGCCGCCCGGCCCCGGCATCTCGATGGCGTGCCCGGCCACGATCACGTAGCGCCCTCTCCCGCAAGGGGTGGCGAGCTGCGCTTCCATCTGCGGGATGGTGTGACCTGCATGCAGGCGATGGATCGCCATCTCGCGCCGCTCGGCCTCGCGCAGAAGATCGATCTCGCAGAAGGTCCGCCCAAGCACGTCGTCACGATGGTAGCCGGTGAGGTCGAGGAAACCATGGTTGACCCGCACGAAGCGCAGATCGGCAATTCGGCAGATGATCGCCGGGGCCGGGTTGGCGTTGAACATGCGCTCGAACCGGGCTTCGGCCTGATAGCGTTCACTTACATCCTGCATCACCAGGGCAAGACCCGTCGGCGCGCCATCCACATCGGTGGTCACCAAGCTACGAATGCGGTGCATCCACCTGTGTAATGGATCCCGGGTCGGCACCAACTCCACCACGACGTCCCGGAACACCTCGCCGGCGAGCACCCGGTCGAGGGGATGCTGTAGCGGGCCGATCTCCCGGTGATTGCGGTAGTGCAACTTAAAGTTCGCGCGATACTCCGACACGGTGGCGCCGAGATCGTCGGCATCGGCAACCCCATGCATCAGCACGGCGGCGGCGTTCGCGTAGGAGATCGTCTGATCCGGCTCGATCAGGATCACACCTTCGGACAGGCCGGCCACGATCTGCCGCATCTGCATGTGGCCAGCCTCATCGATCATCGGCGTATCTCCTCACCGAACACCAACGTTCGAACGCGTGGAAAATTTTGATGCGAACGACAGCGGCTTGAAGGAAAATCTTCGATGGCAGTCGAGAGTTTCCGGCTGCATCGCCCTCTTTGACCTCAGACGGAACGACGCGCCTATGCCGACGGCCGGAACGTCGTGACGTGCCTTTGGTTTGCAAGGCACTGAGAACCAAATGGAGGAAACGATGTCGGCACCCAACAGTCTGAAAGAAGTCTATCTCGACGAGATGCAGGACCTGTGGTCAGCCAACGATCAGATGGTCCGGGCCGCACAGCAGCTCACCGGTCAGGCGAGTGATCCGAAGCTCAAGCAAATGCTGGAGAAATCGGTAGGCGGCATCCAGAAGCACACCGACGTGCTCAAGAGCCTGATCCAAGCCAACGGGGGTGAGACCAAGCCCGAGCACTGTAAGGGCATGGAGGGCCTCGTGGCCGAGGCCCTGAAGCACGGCATCAAGGAGGCGCCGAGCGACGGCAAGCTGCGTGATGTTCAGATCATCGCCCAATATCAGCGCATGTCGCATTATGGCCTCGCCGGTTTCGGCTCTGCGGCCGCCTACGCCAAAGCCCTCGGCCGCACTGATGACGCAGCCAAGCTGAAGCGGGCCGTGGACGAAATCTACAAGGGTGACGAACTCGCCAGTCAGCTCGCCGAGACGGTCGAGAAGGCAGCCGCCTGAGAACCATATCGAGTTTGCTGACCATAATGGCGAGCGCACCATCTAGGCTTAGAGCGCCTAACAGAACCGCCTGATTTGGTTGAGGGTGATGAGACTGGCGGCGAGGTTGGTGAAGGCCTCGTAGATGTCGGCGCGGCGCTCGTAGCGTACGGGCAGGCGTCGGAAACGGTTGAACCAGGCATGGGTGCGCT
>NZ_JAKSXU010000171.1:0-1125 GCF_022829325.1 Methylobacterium sp. J-092
ATTGTATACAATGGGTTGCGACCAGCTGGAGAACGCGCGCTCTGTTCCGTAACGCGCCCGTTATGCGAACAGGCCTACTGTCAGCAAATGGTCGTTTTCTGACTGCTGTGCAGCGACTCGCAGTTTGGCGCTGACCGCCGACACCGCAAGCTCTCGTTTGTTTAGGTCGAGGGCCGTCCAGTTCAGCCCTTCCAGCCGCTCCTCGACGGTGCGCCCGGCCACCGTGATCTGATCCAGCCTCCCAAACAGCAGAGCACAAGCCAGTAGGCGGTGTTGCACCAGCGTCCGGAGAGACGCGTACCAGCGGCCAAGCGATCAGATCGTCTCGCCCGTCGTGGATAGGTGCGCACGGGCGCGTGCGGCAGCGAGGTAGCGCCCGATCAGCGCTGCGTAGATGTCGGGTTTCAAGCCGCGCGCACCCAAGGCGTGCACGATTACCTGACGACGGCGTCGGCTCACCCCAGCCCGCGAGAGCAGGCCCGTCGCCCGCGGCAATGGAGCGTCTGGCGTGAGCGCCAACGTCAGGGTGACACGCTTGCCGTAGCTCACTTGGAAGTCCGCTACGTCCAGCCACGGCACTGCACCGTCGAGGAGGGGGGAGCGGAGCGTCTCGGGCGTCAACACCAGCCGGGGCGATCGGCCGCGCCGGTGGACCAACGTCGCGTAGAGCGCCGCCCCGATGACACCCGCGACCACGACGGCGGTTAGGATCTGCTGCGCGAGTGCGTCGTGGGCGATCCCAACGGCCCGCGGGTACAGGACGAAGGCTGCCCCGGCGGCCGCGAACAGTACGGCGAGCACGCCCATCGTCCAGACCATCGGCGCGCCGTTCTCGTAGACCAGCGTCTCTTCGGTCGGCACCGCCGCGGCGGTCTCTTCTAGGTGGGCTCGTTCCGATGCCCAATACGCTCGGGCCCCGGCGAGAAAGTCGGCGCTGAGGCTGCTGCACAGGCCAGCCCAGTCGGCAACCAGCGCGGCTGGCCAAGTACGGTCCTCCGCGCCCAGTGGGCGGGCAGCACGGGTGAACAGGGCGTCGTCGAGGGGGACGCCGAGGGCCGCGATGCGCTGCCTGTCCGGCGGGTGGGTGTCGGTCGGGTGCTCTTGCCGTTCGTCGAGATGCGCTGC
>NZ_JAKSXU010000186.1:0-55013 GCF_022829325.1 Methylobacterium sp. J-092
CCCGCCCGCGGATGGGCCGCCCGGGGACAGGTCAGAACCCCGCCAATGACATGCTGGTGGTCGGACCGCACCTGCGTACGGGCTAGACATCCCGCTGCCTGGCCCTGGGGGAGGCGGAGACGCACGCCTTGGCAAACGACAAAGGGGACGGGGCCGACATTGATAAGAGGGCCCGCCAGGCTCGTTCCTGGGCGGGCCAGACGGTCCTCCCCCCCCCCCCCCCCCGCGGCGAACCGACCGTTGCGTCGAAGTGCTCGGCTATATCTCTGCTACGCCGACCTTCGAGTACCCCCTCTTGATCCGAAAACCCCTGAGCCAGAAGGGTCCAGCCTACCGACAGCAGCCGGAGGCGACCGCTACGATGCCGATCAACCCTACACATAAGGGTCCAATATTATCACTCGGCAGCGACATCGCCCGTCTCTTGCGGTTGACGGCGGGTGCACCTCGGTCATGCGCCCGCATATGCCCGGTCGATGGACTGCGGGCCGCCATATCCTGAACCTTGGCCGTCGCAACTGCCTGCGGTAGGGATGTGGAAAAGGGAGCCGAAATGCATAGCCTCGGTGCAGACGAACTTCGTGGCCTCTTCGAAGACGAGTTCGCCGCGTACAGGGACGAGGACTGGGCCAGGGACTGGCGCCGCAACTACGCGGATCAGGTCCGCAAGGTGCGCGATGCCGATCGTGCGGCGTGGCAGGCGCCGGAGTTCCAGAAGATGCTCTGGGACGCCTCTGACGTCTCCGGCATCGGGCCGGGCCAAGCCGTCACGGTCGTCGGCGCCTACCCGGACACGCAGCTGGCGGACCTCTTATTCGACGCGCGCGGCTCGCTGGAGGGTCTTGGGGTTGAGGATCGCGGAAAGCGCCTGCAGGCGCTCTTCGATGATGTGCTGACCTGGGTCCGTCCCCGCTACGCCAAGCGTAGGCCCAAGGCCCGGTTGGTGCGGCTGCTCGCCGCCATGTTCCCTTACGACATGACCTGCTTGATGGACGCGGGACGTGTATTCGGGGTCCAACGTGCGCTGGGGGCCCTGCGCCTGCCGGGGGGCTACGTCGCCCAACATGCGGGCCTGCGGGAGCGGGTGCGCGAGGCGGTCGGCACGGCCAAGACAATCGAGGAGACCGTGGACCAGTCGATCTTCTGCTGGTTCCTGTGGCAGACCAAGGTGGAGCGTGCGGACGATGGTGCCGTGACGCTACCGTCGCCACTGCGGGAGGCCAACGACCTCCCGGCCCTCTCCCTCCTCCCGGCCAACGCGCAACGCAGGGCGCTGGCGGCGGTGAAGGACAACGTCAGCCTGCTCGTCGCGATGGTGCGCGAGGCCGAGCAGGGCATTGCCCGCGAGGACCTGATCGACGTCATCCTCGCCGAGGCATCCCAACTCAACGCCAGCTCAGCACCCAACATGATCTCCCAAGCCATGGGCGGCCTCGGCCTGATCCGGCTTGAGGGTGGCAGCTATCGTCCGACCGAGCGCGGCCAGGAGCTTCTCATCGCGAGCGACCCCGTCCAAGTGCTACAGGCACCCCTGGTGGGACGGGTCTTCGGGATGGGGCACCTTCTGCTCATGGTCGGCCGCGAGCCAGGCGCGCTGCGGCACAGCGAGGCCGCCAAGCGCCTGCAGGACCTCGTCCCGACGTGGAAGACCACGCTCCCCGGCTCGCATATCGTCTCCTGGGCGAGGTTGGTCGGCCTAGTCCAGCTCGATAATTCGACGGGGGGCGGCCGACTGATCCTGACGGACGACGGCGAGGACTACGCCGCAGCGCTGCCGCCGGACTTCGAGCGGCTGTGGCAGCTCGCCCCCGAGCAGGACGTCGAGGTCGACGCGGTTACCAGCGAGGGGGCGGTCGCCATCCCGGAAGGGCCGGCGACGCTTGCACCGCCCTACGACGCACAGTCCATCGTCGACGAGGGCTGCTTCCTCGGGAAGGACCGCGTCGAGGCCGCCGTGGAGCTCCTGCGACGCAAGAAGAACCTCATCCTCCAGGGACCGCCAGGAACGGGCAAGACCTGGCTCGCGAAGCGGCTGGGTTACGCGCTGATCGGCGCCAAGGACACTGAGCGGCTACTCGCCCTACAGTTCCAGCCGTCGCTGTCGTACGAGGATTTCGTGCGCGGATGGCGCCCGGACGGGCGAGGCGGCTTGCGGCTCGCCGACGGTGCCTTCCTGGAGGCGGTGCAGGCGGCGGCTGCCGAGCCGGGACGGCCCTTCGTCCTCGTGATCGAGGAGGTCAATCGCGGGAACCCAGCGCAGATCCTCGGGGAGCTGTTGACCCTGGTCGAAGCTACGAAGCGCGGCCCCGAGGAGGCGCTCCGCCTCGCCTACCCTAGGTCTCTCGACGAGCGCGTGTACGTGCCCGAGAACCTGTACATTGTCGGGACCATGAATCTGGCCGACCGCTCGCTGGCCTTGGTCGACCTCGCTTTGCGCCGACGCTTCGCCTTCCTCACGCTGATGCCGGAGCTCGGTCCGCCATGGCGGGCGTGGTGCGTCGACCATGGGGTCCCGCCGGCGTTGGTCTCCGAGATCGGGACGCGCATGGATGCGCTCAACGCCGTCATCGCCGAGGACCGGGCGCTCGGCCCCCAGTTCCAGGTCGGCCACAGTTTCGTGACCCCGGTCGGCGACGACGCCATGTCGGAGGAAGGATGGCGGCGATGGTACTCCGAGACCATCGACACCGAGGTCGCGCCGCTGCTCGCGGAATACTGGTTTGACGATGCGACGAAGGCGCGCGAGCGGACCGCCGCGCTCCGACTGCAGGTTTGAGGGTGGGCGTCGCCCCGACTGTTGACGGAGGCACGACGTGGCGCAGCCACGGCGGCATTCCCGTCCGTAACCTCTGGATGCTGCTGGTCTATGCCGCAGACCTTGCCGGCTTCCTGGACCGAGCGGAGGGGGACGTCGACGAGGAGACCGAGTTGCCCGAGCTTCTGGCGATCCTGCTCGCGACCGTGGTCGAGCGGCGCCTGCGACGCAGCCTCTCGCGCGGCTACCGGATGACCGGAGCAGAGCTACCGAGGGTGCGCGGCCGGATCGATTGGTTGAAGACGGAGAGCGGCTCGTTGCTCCGACGCGGGCTCGTCGCCTGCCGCTTCGAGGAACTGACGAACAACACGCCGCGCAATAGGTTGGTGCGGGCCGCCCTCGAACGCATGGCGACCGTCGTCGCGAAGCCGGACCTGTCCCGGCGCTGCGGGGGTCTCGCGCGCACTCTTGCTGTGCAGGGCGTGAGTGGCATGCGCCCAACCCGCGCGGAGACCTCCACCGACCAAGTCGCGCGGCACGAGACCGAGGACCACTTGATGGTAGCGGTCTCGACGATGGCGCTCGACCTTTTGATCCCCGCGGAGACGGCGGGCGACGTCCACCTGACGCGCCTTGATCGCGACGAGCGGTTGCTCCGCAGGATCTTCGAGAAGGCCGTCGCGGGCTTCTATCGGCACGAGCTCGGCGGCTCGCAGCGCGTGCGTGTGCAACTGGGTCTCGGCTGGGACACGGCCACGCCGACACCCGGGTTGACCGCGCTTTTGCCCGGCATGCAAGCCGACGTCGTGCTGGACCACAAGGAGCGCCGGACGGTGATCGACACCAAGTTCACGGGTATCCTTACGGCCCGTCCCTACGGGGGCGAGTCTTTCAAAAGTGCGCACCTGTACCAGATGTACGCCTACCTCCGGTCCCAGGCTGGGAGGGGCGATGCGCGGGCAGACGTCGCCGGGGGGGTGCTGCTCCACCCGTCCCTAGACCGCCACATCGACGAGGGCGTGACCATACAAGGGCATCACGTCCGATTCGCGACGGTGGATCTCGCTCGCCCAGGCGCAGACGTTCGCTCCAGGCTGCTCGAAATTGCGGGTGCATAACCATGCAGCGGTGGGGTGGGATACGCCGCATATCGAACGAGAGCCATGGCTTTCCAAGCCGGGCGTACGGCTGAGCTTCATACCGTACTGCCGTTTTAGCCCCGCTGGCGCTCGTACCCGAGTCACCCACTGATCCAGCGAGATTGCAGGCCAACCTTCCCAACAGGGTCTCGATCTCAGGGCTCCACATGGTGCTGGCCGCCGGGGTCGTGTTCTGGCTCGTCCGCGCCGGCCTCGCCCTGGTGCCGTTCCTGGCGCTGGCCTGGCCGATCAAGAAGATCGCCGCGGCGCTGGCGATGGTCGGGGTCACCGCCTACTGCGTCTTCTCCGGCTGGGACATCGCGGCCGAGCGTTCCCTCGTGATGACCCTGATCATGCTCGGGGCGATCCTGGTCGATCGCCCGGCGCTCAGCATGCGCAACCTCGCTCTCGCCGCGCTCATCGCGCTCTCGCACGAGCCGGAAGGCTTGCTCGGCCCGAGCTTCCAGATGTCGTTCGGGGCGGTGGCCGGCCTCATCGCCTGCGCCCGCCTGATCGATGGAGGGATGTTCCGCCGCGACGGGGCCGGGCGGATCGGCCGGCTGATCGCGCTGTCGCTGACGACGGTGGTCGGCACCCTCGGCACGACGCTCGTGGCGCAGGTCGCGACCGCGCCCTTCGCCACCTACCACTTCCAGACCGTCCAACCCTTCGGGCTGATCGGCAACGCGCTCACCCTACCGCTGGTCTCGCTCGCGGTGATGCCGGCGGCGGTGCTGGGCATCGTCGCCTACCCGTTCGCCCTCGACCAGCCGGTCTGGTGGCTGATGGGACTGGCGGTGCGCGGCATGCTGACCATCTCCGGCTGGATCCAGGGGCTCGGGCGCGCCAACGTCGTGGTCCCGGCCTTCGGCACCGCCGCGCTCGGGTGCCTCGCCGCGGGGCTGCTGCTCGCGACGCTCCCGGTCTCGCGCCTGCGCTGGCTCGCCCTGCCGCCGGCGCTGCTCGGGCTCGGCCTGGCGACGATGCCGGCCCGCTACGACATCTACGTCGACCGCCAGGGCAGCGGAGCGGCGGTGCGCCGCGCCGACGGCAGCCTCGTCGCCCTCGGGCGGCCGTCGAACTTCGTGCTGGAGCAGTGGCTGAAGGCCGACGGCGACGGCAGGCCGGGCGCGCAGGCGACGGGCGGTTCCGTTTGCGACCGGATCGGATGCACGCTTCGGTTGGCCGACGGGCGCGCGGTGGCGCTTCTGAAGGATCGCCGCGGCTTCGCGCAGGATTGCGCCAAGGCCTCGGTGCTGATCACGGCGCTCGCCGCACCGCCCGGCTGCGCCGCCGCCCTCGTCATCGATCGCGCCTACCTCGCCAGCCACGGCGCCGTGGCGATCCGCGTCGAGCCGAATGGCTTCATTCTGGCCGACACGCATGAGCCGGGACGGACGCTGCCGTGGCGCCCCGCGATGGTCCGTCCCCCGCCCCAGGGAACGGATGACGCGGCAGCGGGCGGATCGTCGCCCGCGGCCGAGCCCAAGCCGAAGGACGTCCCGTTCCAGGGCATGGCCGTACCGCCCCCCCGGGCGGAGGACGCCGACCCGGCACCCGACGATCCGGCCGCGGACGGCCCGAACCCGGAGATGCCGGGCGAGACCCTTCAGTAACGGCGCACGAGGCTGACCAGGCGGCCCTGGATCTGCACCCGATCCGGCCCGAGCACGCGGGTCTCGTAGGCCGGGTTCGCGGCTTCGAGCGCGATCGAGGAGCCGCGACGGCGCAGCCGCTTCAGCGTCGCCTCCTCGTCGTCGATCAGCGCCACGATGATGTCGCCGGTGTTGGCGGTGTCCTGCTTGCGGATGACCACGAGGTCGCCGTCGAGGATGCCCGCCTCGACCATCGAGTCGCCGCGGACCTCCAGGGCGTAGTGCTCGCCGCCGGCCAGGAAGTCCGGCGACATGGTGATCGCGTGGCTCTGGTTCTGGATCGCCGAGATCGGCGTGCCGGCCGCGATCCGGCCCATCACCGGGATCGACACCGCGCGCCCGCTGTCGTCGACCATCTGCGTCGTGGAAGGACGCGGCGGCACGGCCTTCGAGCGCCCGCCCTCGACCACGCTCGGGGTGAACCGGCGCGGCGCGGCGGGAGCTGCCGGCACCGGGGCGGGCGCGCTGGAGCGGCCGGCGCCGTCGGGCATGCGCAGCACCTCGATCGCCCGAGCCCGATTCGGAAGCCGGCGCAGGAAGCCGCGCTCCTCTAGGGCGGTGATCAGCCGGTGGATGCCGGATTTCGACTTGAGATCGAGGGCGTCCTTCATCTCGTCGAACGACGGCGGAACCCCGTCCTCGCGCATCCGCTCGTCGATGAATCGCAGGAGATCCAGCTGTTTACGGGTCAGCATCGGCGCGGCTCGCAGGAATGCGCGGCCACACGAAGGTGGAGCCGCAGAAACAAAACACGAACACGTTAAACGTTCGTCAAGTGTTCCGCAAGGGTTCTCATCGGCCGATCCGACCGTTGCATCGAATTTCGTCGCGCGCCGAGCCCTTTTCGATCGCTGTGCTGCGGGGCTCAGCCCTCGAGGCTGCGGCGCACGGCGCGGGCGGTGACCGCCGAGACGCGCACGTTCGATTCCCGCGTCACGCCGGCGATGTGCGGGGTCAGGATGAGGTTCGGCACGTCGATCAGCGCCGCGCCGCCCGCGGCGTCCACGGGCTCCTGGGCGAACACGTCGAGCGCCGCCCCGCCGAGGTGCCCGGACCGAAGCGCCGCGGCGACGGCGGCCTCGTCCACGACGCCCCCGCGGGCGGCGTTGATCAGGATCGCGCCCGGCCGCATCCGGGCGATCGCCGCCGGCCCGATCATGTCGCGCGTCGCCTCGGTCAGCGGCACGTGCAGCGAGAGCACGTCGCTCGTTGCGACCAGCGCGTCAAGGGTCAGGCTCGCCACCGCGCCGTGCGCCGGGCGCCACGCGGCGTCGTCGGGCGCAAGGTGCGGGTCGAAGGCGGCGACGGTCATGTCGAGGGCCGCCGCACGGCGGGCGGTCTGGCGGGCGATCGCGCCGAAGCCGACGAGGCCGAGGCGCTTGCCGGCGATCTCGCGTCCCATCAGCGCGTTGCGCGGCCACGCGCCCGCGGCGACCTGCGCGCTCGCGCCGTAGGCGCCGCGCAGCAGCAGCAACGCGGTGCCGATCACGTACTCGGCCACCGCGCCGTCGTTGGCGCCGGTCGCGGGATGGACCGCGATCCCGCGGGCGGCGCAGGCGGCCAGATCGATGTTGTCGAGCCCGACGCCGAGGCGGCCCACCACCCTGAGGTCGGATGCCGCCGCGAGCAGGCCCGCGCGCACCTGCGTGCGGTTGCGGACGATCAGCCCGGACGCGCCCGCGAGCGCCGCGCGCAGGGCGTCCGGCCGGTCGACCAGGGTCGGATCGTAGAGCGTCTCGAACCCCGCGAGCTCCGCCGCGATCGCGGCCTCGTCCATGAACTCGCTGATGACGACCTTGCGCATGGGGCGGCGATCCTTCTCCGCGGCCGGGCCGGTGCCGGCGGGCTGCCCGCTCTGCCGCGGCGTCCGGGCGACGTCGCAGCTGGGGGCATCGTCATCACGCAGCCGAGCGCGTCGGTAAAGGCGGCCGCGCCGCCTATCCGAGTGGGTGCGCCGATCGCAGCGCGATTAACCGCTTCGCAATGCCGCCCGGCGTAAGGTCCCGGGCATGAGGTGCGACCAGCGACAGCGCCTCCCGACATTGCGTGACCGACGCCGACGGCCGAGCCGGCGATTCGGAGACACCGGAGCAGTTTGACCATGGCCCTCGATCTCAGCATGCCGATCCTGGTCGTCGACGACTACCAGACGATGGTTCGCATCATCCGCAACCTGCTCAAGCAGCTCGGCTTCGAGGAGGTCGACGACGCCTCCGACGGCACGGCCGCGCTGGCGCGCCTCAAGGGCCGCAAGTACGGCCTCGTGATCTCCGACTGGAACATGGAGCCGATGACCGGCTACGAGCTGCTTCGCCACGTCCGCGCCGACGAGGGCCTGCGCACCACGCCGTTCATCATGGTCACCGCCGAGTCGAAGACCGAGAACGTCATCGCCGCCAAGAAGGCCGGCGTGAACAACTACATCGTCAAGCCGTTCAACGCCGCGACCCTGAAGAGCAAGATCGAGGCGGTCTGCGGCGCCTGACCGACCTTTCGGGGCCGACACGCGGAGGAATGCTGACGATGGGTTTGCAAAGACCGCTCGGCGCGACGATCAACCCGGCGACCATGGTGTCCGAGTTAATCGAGATCGCGGACTACATCGCCCACGTGCGCGACGAGATCGCGGCCCTGCGCGCCAACGAGCTGACGCACGACCGCATCCCGATGGCGCACGAGGAGCTCGGCAACGTCCTCGCCGCGACCGCCGGCGCCACCAACACCATCATGGAGGCGGCCGAGTCGATGCTGGCGCTCCCGGACGGGCCGGAATACCGCGCCGCGGTCGAGAGCGGCATCGGCACGATCTTCGAGGCCTGCGCCTTCCAGGACATCACCGGCCAGCGCATCGGCAAGGTGGTCGCCGCCCTGCAGCAGTTCGAGCTGCGGCTCGCGCGCTTCGCCAGCGCGGTGCGGGCGCGGGACGCCGCCGGACAGGACCCGGCCGAGGCCGAGCGCAACGAGCGCGCCCAGCGCCTGCTCCTCAACGGCCCGCAGCCGAACGGCCCGGCGACGGCACAGGACGACATCGACGCCCTGTTCGCCTGAACCTCGACGGGAAGGGGCCGGCTCCGCTAGAGCGTTGCGCCTGACGTCGGGGCATCGGGGGACAGCATGGCGGCACGGCTCTGGTCCGACCTGACCACGCGCGAGGTCTCCGGGCGCGGCATGGGCCGCACGGTCGCGGTGCTGCCGGTGGCCGCGATCGAGCAGCACGGCCCGCACCTGCCGCTCTGCACCGACGTGGCGATCATGGAGGGCTACCTCGCGCGCGCCCGCGCCCTGGTGCCAGCCGATCTCGACGTGCTGGTGCTGCCGGTGCAGTCGGTCGGCAAGTCCGACGAGCACGACGCCTTTCCCGGTACCCTCTCGCTCACCACCGCGACCGCGCTCGCCGCCTGGACCGAGATCGGTGCCGGCGTGCACCGGGCCGGCTGCAACCGGCTGGTGATCGTCACCTCGCACGGCGGCAACAGCGCGCTGATCGACCTCGTGGCCGGCGATCTGCGCGCCCGCTTCGGCATGGTCGCGGTGACGACCGCTTGGGCGCGGTTCGGCTATCCGAAGGGATGCTTTCCCGACGACGAGATCGTCCACGGCATCCATGCCGGCGGGATCGAGACGGCGCTGATGCTGGCGCTTCGGCCCGACCTGGTTCGGCGCGAGGCGATCGCCGACTTTCCCTCGCGCACCCGTGCGATGGCGGGCGCCTTCACGCACCTGCGCGCCGGGCGTCCCGCCGCCTTCGCCTGGAAGGCCGGCGACCTCCATCCGTCGGGCGCGATCGGCGATGCCCGGCTCGGCACCGCCGAGGCGGGCGAGGCCGCCCTCGACCACGGCGCGCGGGCGTTCGTGGCGCTCCTGCACGACGTGGCGCGCTTCGACCTTTCGGGCGGGTAGCCTCGACGTCGCATCGATTCGGGAGCGGAGCCGGGCTTCGCCCCGGCTCCCTGTCAGGCGCCGGCCGGCTGCGGCTGCCGCGCGCTCGCCCCGGACGCCTCGCGGAGCGCCGCGACGGTCTGCTGCCCGGCATCCTCCGCGGCCACCGTCGCGAGGTGCTCGGTGGTCGGGCGGGGCAGGCGCACCAGGACGATGGTGCCGACGGTCTCCTCCGAGCGGATGCGCAGGGAGCCGCCGTGCAGCTCGGCCATGGAGCGGGCGATGGCGAGGCCGAGGCCGGAGCCCTTGTGGCTGCGGGTGAGGTTGGTCTCGACCTGCGAGAACGGCGCGCCGAGCCTGGCGAGCGCCGCCTTCGGGATACCGATCCCGGTATCCTCAATGAACAGGTGGGCGTGGTCGCCGGCTGGGCGGGCGCGCACCGCGATCCGGCCGTTGGCGGGCGTGAACTTCACGGCGTTCTGCAGCAGGTTGACCAGGATCTGCTGCAGGGCGCGCTCGTCGGCGAGCAGCGCGAGGCCGGGATACAGGTCGACGGCGACGTGGAGGTTCTTCTGCCGGGCCGGCTCAGACACGAGCTTGAGCGCGTTGGAGACCGCCGCCGCGACGGCGATCTCGCGGCGCGCGAGCCGGACGCGGTGCGACTCGATCCGCGACATGTGGAGGATGTCGTCGATCATCGAGAGCAGGTAGTCGCCGCTGGCGCGGATGTCGGCGCAATACTCGCCGTAGCGCGCCGAGCCGAGGGGGCCGTAGAGCTCGCTCGCCATCAGCTCGGCGAAGCCGATGATCGCGTTGAGCGGCGTGCGCAGCTCGTGGCTCATGTTGGCCAGGAACTCGGATTTCGCCTGGTTGGCCGATTCCGCCGCCGCCTTCTGGTCGAGGTAGCGCTCGGCGAGGTCGGCGAGCTGCTGCGTCTGCAATTCCAGCGTGCGGCGCGACCGCTTGAGATCCTTGACCGTCTCGATCAGCTCGCGTTCCGAGGCGACGAGCTGCTCCTGGTGCCGCTTCAGGTTGGTGATGTCGGTGCCGACCGAGACGTAGCCGCCGTCCTTGGTCCGCCGCTCGCTGATCTGCAGCCAGCGGCCGTCGGTGAGCTCCGCCTCGAAGGTGCGGGCGGTCGCGCTCGCGGTGTCGGTCTCGGGCATCTCGCGCCGGATCTGCGGAAGCACGCCGCGGCCCATCACCTCGTCGTAGCGGCGGCCGACCTGCGCGTCCTCGGGGCTCAGCGCGTGGAGGTGGCGGAACTTGGAATTGCACAGGACGAGGCGGTTGCTCGTGTCCCAGATCACGAACGCCTCGGAGATCGCCTCGACGGCGTCGCGCAGGCGCATGTCGTTGGTGGCGCTGGCCTCGGCGAGGTGCTGCTGCTCGGTGACGTCGACGGCGATGCCGACGAGGTGGCGGCCGCCGTCGGTCACGTCCGGCACCACCTCGGCACGGGTGCGCAGCCAGATGTAGGCGCCGTTCGCGCCGCGCATGCGGAACGCGTGGTCCACCGCGGTCTGGCTCGCGGCGAGCCCGCGGGCGAGGCTGTAGAGGTCGCCGTCATCCGGGTGGACCAGGGCGTTGACGTCGCCGAACGACAGGAACTCGCGCTCGCGGCGGTAGCCGAGCAGCGCGTACATCGAATCCGACCAGTAGATCTGCCCGCGCGGGATGTCCCAGTCCCACAGGCCGCAGGCGCCGCGGCCGAGGGCGGTGTCGAGGCGCTGGCGGATCTGCTCGCAGACCTTGTCGATCGCCTTCGCCCGGCGGCTCTGGAGCCCGTAGGCGAGGCCGACCCCGACGATGACGAGGGCGGCCGCCGCGACGAGGATGGCCTGGTGCCGGGCGCGGCCCGTCCAGGTCGCGGTCAGCGCCTCGACCGACTGCATCACCGCGATCCGGTCCTGGCCGTCGGGCAGGCGCCGCATCGCCGCGAACACCGTGTCGCCGCCGGCCAGCGCCAGGCGCATCACGCCGGCGCGCTCGCCCAGCGTCGAGAGCGCCTCCGCCTCGCCGAGCACGGTCTGGAGCGTCTCGGCGCCCGCGGGCAGCGGCGGGCGGGCCGCGACGATGCGCTCGCCGCGCGCCACGATCAGCACCCGGCGCCCGGCCGGGAGCGCGCCGGCGGGGAACAGGTCGGCGAGGCTCGCCTGGGCCGCCTCGTCGCTGCCGACGCGGCCGGCCAGCGCCCCCGCCGAGAGGCGGGTGAAGGTCTCGAGGTCGGCGCTCGCGGCGGCGAGCAGCTCGTCGCGCTGGTTCTGGAGGTGGAGCGCGGTCAGCCCCGCCAGGCAGGCGAGGAAGGTCGCCAGCAGGGCCGGCACCGCGTAGCGCAGCCACGCCTCGGCCTGGACGAAACGCGCGGCCGGAGCCCGCGTCGGCCAGTGGATGCCGAGAATCGTATCCGCACGCGCGGAGAAGGAAGCGGAATCCGCCTCCGGCATGGTCGACCTCGTGACATGAAAGCGTCCGGGCCGTGCTGCGCCGGCCTCGAATCTGAATTCAGTTCATCACTTTCCCGGGTGATTTGTCCACGGCTTTTTTCCGGCCGAGCTTGACTCCCGGCAGCATCTACCGACTCGGATTCGGCGGAGAATCGTCAATGTTAAGCGATGGTTAACCGGCTTCGAGGGTGCGGGCGGCGATGTCGGCCACGTCCCGCGAAAGCGCGGGGATCGCCTTGATCCGGTTGAGGATTTCGGCGGCCTTTTCCCGCCGCGAAATTTCCCATCGGCGCCACGGGGAAAAGGCGGTGAGGAGGCGCGCGGCGAGCTGCGGATTGATCCGGTCGAGCGCTTCGATGCGCTCGGCCACCAGGGCGAACCCGGTTCCGTCGGCCCGCGCGAACTGGGTCGGGTTTCCGAGCGCGAAGCTGGCGATCAGCGCCCGTACCCGATTCGGGTTGGTCATGGCGAAGGCCGGGTGCTCGGCGAGCCCGGCGATCCGCGCCCGCGTGCCGTCCTCGGGGATCATCGCCTGGATCGCGAACCACTTGTCGAGGACGAGCGGCTCGTCGGCATAGGTGCTGCCGAAGGCGGCGAGCGCCGCCTCGCGGGCGTCCCCCGGGATCGCCGCGATCACGCCGAGGGCGGCGAGGCGGTCGGTCATGTTGCGGGCCTCGCGCAGCTGGGCGAGGGCGCCCTCGGTCCCCGCCGCGGGATCGGCCGCCGCGATCAGGTCGAGGCAGGCGTTGGCGAGAGACCGGCGGCCGGCCGAGGCCGCATCCGGGCTGTAGGCGGTCTCGTGCGACGGCCGCAGCGCCGACATCAGCCCGTCGAGGCGCGTGCGCAGCCGCGTTCCGAGGACCGCCCGAAGGGCGGTGCGGGCGGCGTGGATCGCATCCGGGTCGATGTCGGCGGCCATCTCGCTGGCGGCCTCGCCCTCGCCGGGAAGCGCCAGGACCAGGGCGGCGAAGGCCGGGTCGGCCAGGGCCTCGCCGTCGAGGAAGGCCCCGAGCGCGTCGGCGAAGGCCTCGGCCGCCCCCGGCGCCGCCGGTCCGAGGATCAGGCGCATCGCGATGCCCTGCGCCGCCTGCCAGCGGTTGAACGGGTCGGTGTCGTGGCGGAGCAGGGTGAGTCGCTCGGCGTCGGTCAGGTCGAGGTCGAGCCGCACCGGGGCCGAGAAGCCGCGCAGCAGCGAGGGGACGGGCGGCTCGGCGACGTTCTCGAACGCCACCGTCGCGGTCTCGGCGTCGAGGACGAAGACGCCGCCGGCGACCGCGGCCGACGTCGCCCCGGCGAGCGGGCCGGCCGTGCCGACGAGGCCGAGCGCCACCGGGATCACCAGCGGCGGCCCGGCCGCCTCCAGGCTCTGGCGGAGACCGAGCGTGCAGCGCCGGGACGCCGCGTCGTAGGCGCGGGTCACGGCGAGCGTCGGCGTGCCGGGGCGCTCGTACCAGCGCGCGAAGGCCGTGAGGTCGCGTCCCGTCACCGCGGCGAAGGCCGCCAGGAAGTCCTCGACGGTGGCCGCCGTGCCGTCGTTGTCGGCGAAGTACCGGTCCATGCCGGCCCGGAAGGCGTCGGCCCCGATCAGCGTGCGCAGCATCCGCACGATCTCGGCGCCCTTGTCGTAGACGGTCGCCGTGTAGAAGTTGTTGATCTCGGCGTAGGCCCCCGGCCGGACCGGGTGCCGGAGCGGGCCGGCATCCTCGGGGAACTGCCGCGCGCGCAGATTGCGGACCTCGCCGATGCGGTGGACGGCGCGCGAGCGCATGTCCGCGCAGAATTCCTGGTCGCGGAAGACCGTCAGGCCCTCCTTCAGGCAGAGCTGGAACCAATCGCGGCAGGTGACGCGGTTGCCCGACCAGTTGTGGAAGTACTCGTGCGCGATGATGCGCTCGATCGCGGCGTAGTCGCCGTCGGTCGCGGTCTCGGGCGAGGCCAGGACGTACTTGTCGTTGAACAGGTTGAGGCCCTTGTTCTCCATCGCGCCCATGTTGAAGTCCGACACGGCGACGACGTTGAACACGTCGAGGTCGTAGGCGCGCCCAAAGGTCGCCTCGTCCCAGGCCATCGAGCGGATCACCGCGTCGAGGGCGTAGGCGGCGCGCGGCGCCTTGCCGGGCTCGACGTAGACCGCGACCGCGACGGCCCGGCCCTCCATCGTGGTGAAGTCCTGCGCGACCCGGTCGAGGGCGCCCCCGACGAGGGCGAACAGGTAGGCGGGCTTCGGGTGCGGGTCGTGCCACACGGAAAAGTGCCGTCCGGTGCCGGGCACGTCGCCGGCCTCCACCGGGTTGCCGTTGCCGAGCAGCACCGGGGCCTCCGCGCGCTCGGCCTCGATCCGGGTGGTGTAGACCGCCATCACGTCGGGCCGGTCGAGGAAGTAGGTGATCCGGCGGAAGCCGTCGGCCTCGCACTGGGTGCAGTAGACGCCGTTCGAGCGGTAGAGCCCCATCAGCTTGGTGTTGGCGGTCGGGTCCACCCGCGTCGCGATCGTCAGCTCGAACGGCCCTTGCGGCGGCGCGTGCAACGTCAGCCCGGCCGGGCTCGCCGCGTAGGCGTCGGCGGCGAGCGGCACGCCGTCGAGCTCCAGCCCCTCCAGGACGAGGTCGTCGCCGTCGAGCACCAGGGGGACGCCGGTGCGGCCGGCCGGGTTCGGGCGCAGCGCGAGCCTCGCCGTGATCCGCGTGTCGTGCGGCGCCAGCCGCACGTCGAGGTCGACGCGGTCGATCAGGAAGTCGCTCGGTCGGTAGTCCTGAAGCCGGATCTGGACGGGCGTATCGGTTCGCATGCGGGGCCTCGCTCGGCTGGCCGGAAGTCGGGACCGTTCTGGTCCCGCCGCCGCCGCGGTGCAACGGCGATGCCCGCCGGCCGATCGACAAACGGGAAGGCCCGATGCCGCGGCGACGGCATCGGGCCTTCGTTCGTGCCGGCGATCCTGCCGAACGCCGCTACCGCGGCAGGCGGTGCAGGGCCTTGAGGAACACGTCCACGTCCGCACGGGTGTTGTAGAAGGCGAGCGAGGCGCGGATCGACTGGTCGACGCCGAAGCGGCGCAGGGCCGGCAGGGCGCAATGGTGCCCGGAGCGCACGGCGACGCCGTGGCGGTCGAGGTGGTGGGCCACCGCCTCGTTCGTCTGTCCCTCGATCACGAAGGACATCACGCTCGCCTTCTCGCGGGCGGTGCCGATCAGGCGCAGGCCCCTGATGTCGGCGAGGCCGGCCTGCGCATAGTCCAGCAGGTCGTGCTCGTAGGCCGCGATCGCCGGCAGGCCGACGCTCTCGAGATAGTCGAGCGCCGCGCCGAGGCCCACGGCGCCGGCGATGTCCGGCGTGCCCGCCTCGAACTTTTCCGGCGCGCCCTTGTAGACGGTCTTCGTGAAGGTGACGTCCTCGATCATGTGGCCGCCGCCCTGCCACGGCGGCATCGCCGCGAGGAGGTGCGTCTTGCCGTAGAGCGCGCCGATGCCGGTCGGCCCGAAGACCTTGTGGCCCGAGAACACCACGAAGTCGGCGTCGAGCGACTGCACGTCGATCGGGATGTGCGGGGTCGACTGGGCCGCATCGACCAGCACCGGCACGCCGTAGGCGTGGGCGAGGGCGATGATCTCGCGGACCGGGTTCACCGTGCCGAGCGCGTTGGCGACATGGGTCACCGAGACGATCTTGGTCCGGCCCGACAGCAGGGCCGCGTACTGCTCGAAGATGATCTCGCCGCGATCGTTGACCGGGATCACCCGCAGGGTCGCGCCGGTGGCCTGGCTGAGCAGCTGCCAGGGCACGATGTTGGCGTGGTGCTCGATCGTCGAGACGATGATCTCGTCGCCCGGGCCGATATTGGCCCGGCCGTACGAGTTCGCGACGAGGTTGATCGCCTCCGTCGTGCCGCGCAGGAAGACGATGTCGTCCTTCGAGGGCGCGTTGAGGAAGCGGCGCACCTTCTCGCGGCCGCCCTCGAACAGGTCGGTGGAGCGCGCGGCCAGCGTGTGCGCGGCCCGGTGGATGTTCGAGTTGTGGCGGGCGTAGAACTCGGAGGTCGCGTCGATGACCGATTGCGGCTTGTGCGTGGTCGCCGCGTTGTCGAGCCAGACCAGGGGGTGCCCGTTCACGCTCTGGTGCAAGGCCGGGAAGTCCTTGCGGATGTGCTCGACGTCGAAGGGCGCGCCCGCCGGGCTCGATCGGGTCGAGGTCGCGCGCGGGGCCGGCCCGTCGTGGCGCGCGGGCTCGACGCGGGGCGTGGCGTGCGGCCTCGACGCGCGCGAGCCCCCGGTCAGGAAGTAGTAGTCGCCCGACGAGAACGGCTCGTCGGGGCCGGGCTCGACCGTGCGCACGGGATCGCCCGAGAGCCGGCCGGTGCGCCGGAAGTTCTCCTGGGCGACGTCGACGCCGCGCTTCGACGGGTCCGCCGGAACGAGGGACGGCGCGATCACGTGGGCGAAGGCGTTGGCCCGCGGATGATCCTTCGCGACGGTCCGGTGCAGGTCGCCGCCGCCGGGGAGGAAGGCGGCGACGTCGGCCACGCTCGGCACGAAGAATTCCGGCAGGCCGTGCCGCGTGGACGGAACGCCGCGCTGCGCCGCGCGCGGGTCGGCGAGTGGGTGGACCGAGGGGATCGTCGTGACGTCGAGGAGGCCGGCGCTCGTCGGCGCGGGCGTCCCGCCGAACGGGTTGGCGGCCGACGGCCCGGTCAGGCCGGGAAGCCCGACGCTCGGGCCGCCGACGTTGCGCGCGCCGAAGGCGGCGGCGTCGGGCTGGACGCCCGACGAGGGGCCCGACGGCACCGAGGGGGTGCCGATCGCGGCACCCGGGAGCGACGGCTGCCCGGGGCCCTGGGGAAGGGTCTCCAGGCCTTGGGGACGCTGCGGCGACGCCGGCACGGCGGGGGCGAGCGGGGCGGAGGCCGCGTTGCCCTGGCCGTAGATCTCGCGGGCGAGGCGCCCGACGAGATCGGCATGGGCGAGGGAGCCGGCGGCATCGCCCGTCGCGCCCGTGGGGATGCCGATGGCGGAGATGCCCAAGACGCCGGCCTCAGGCGTAGTCATGGTAGTTGCCGAGCAGCACGTTATCGAGGCGGGCGATCGCGTCCTCGACCAGCACCGCGGCCGAGAAGTAGCGGGTGACGAGGTGCGAGGCGATCGAGTGGTCGTTGGTGCCCATGTAGCGCACCGACAGGCCCGGCTCGATCTCGCCGGTGACGCCCGACTTCTGCAGGCCGACGACGCCCTGCTCGCCCTCGCCGACGCGCAAGAGCAGGATCGAGGTGGTCTGGGCGCCGGTCGCCGGGTCGGTGTCGATCGGCAGCTTGTCGCTCGGCACCAGCGGCACGCCGCGCCAGGTCAGGAAGGGCGCGCCGAACAGGTGCACCACGACCGGCGGCACGCCGCGGCGGGTGGCCTCGCGGCCGAAGGCGGCGATGGCGCGGGGATGCGCCACGAAGAAGGCGGGCTTCTTCCAGACCAGGGTCAGAAGCTCGTCGAGATCGTCGGGCGTCGGCGGGCCGGAGCGCGTCGGGATGCGCTGGCGGCCGCCGACCTCGTTGAGCAGGCCGAACTCGGAGTTGTTGAGCAGCTCCCACTCCTCGCGCTCCTTCACGGCATCCACCGTCAGGCGGATCTGCTCGCGGAGCTGATCGATCTCGTTCGAGTAGAGATCGGTGACGCGGGTGTGGGTGTTGAGGATCGTCTGGATCGTCGAGAGGTGATACTCGCGCGGATCGATCTCGTAGTCGACGAAGGTCGTCGGCAGGCGCGGGGCGCCGGTGTGGACGGCCAGCAGCTCGATGCCCTGCTCGCCGTGGCTGTTGGTGTGCCCCTTCAGGCGGTCGCGCTCCTCGACGTACTGCGCGATGCGGTTCTTGACCGCGTCGTCGTCGAGGGCCGCGCGGTCGAGGGTGAGCAGGGTCACCGCCGAGAGCGCCTTGACGGCGGGCGCGGGCTGGCTGCCGCCGACCAGGGTCTCGTCGCCGAAGAAGTCGCCGCGGGTGGCGAGACCCGAGCGCAGCCGGTTCTTGTAGGGACCGGACAGCGAGAGCTCGACGGTGCCGTCGGCGACGATCGTCAGGCTGCGGTCGCCCGCGCCGCCCTCCGAGATCGTCTCGCCGGCATTGTGCCGGCTCTCGGTGAACCGGTCCGCCAGCGCGGCCAGCTCGGCATCGCCGAGGCGGCTGAACGGCGGCACCGCGCGCAGCGAGGCGGGGCTGATCGCGCGGCCCTTGCCGTCCGAGGCGAGGTCGATGCGGCCGGGCTTGGCCAGCACCACGGCGCGACGGTTCACGCGGTAGACGCCGCCGTCGACGTCGACGAAGGGCAGCAGCCGCAGGAGCCAGCGCGGGGTGTTGGCGAGGTTCTGGACCGACGTGACGGTCGCGGTCGATAGATTGCGTGCTGCCGATGCGCCCACGCTCTGTTCTTGTCCGCTCATCGTTCGTCGTCCCCGCTTGATTGTCGTTCGAGCCCGGGCACGTTGCTGTGCCGGCATGATGTATCGGCCGCAGCCATCCCGCATGAAGAGATAGCGCGTTCGGACGAAGCATCGAATGCTTGACGTCCACCCACGACGACCTGCGTCGCGTCTTGGAACGTTCGTGGTCTAGCCTCGGCCGCGATGCGCGGTCAATAGAACGATTTTCTCAAGTTGCGATGTCTTGCAGAAATGCCGGCTATCGAACGCTGGTATGATGAATTACGGTGTCGTGCAGTCGTGTTTCTGGAGAATGTACTTCTCCAAAAGCCTCGTCCGGCGCGATGAGGGGCAAGCTCGTCCCACCGTCTGCTCGACCGTTCCGACGCCCGCGCGGGACGAGCGACCGTTCCCGTCGCCGAGACGAGCGAGACGGCGCAGCCGCCGGCGCCTCCGATCGTGGCCGCCTTCGCATCGGCCCGTGTCAGATCCCGTCCCCGAAGAACTGGTCCATGCTCTGGGCCGGCTCCTCGGTGCGCGGCAGCTTCGACACCACGCGCGCCGGCACCCCGGCGACCGTGGTGTGGGCCGGCACGTCGTGCAGCACGACCGCGGCCGCCGCGACGCGGGCGCCTTCGCCGACGCGGATGTTGCCGAGCACCTTGGCGCCGACGCTGAGCAGCACCCCGCGCTCGATCTTGGGGTGGCGGTCGCCGCTCTCCTTGCCGTTGCCGCCGAGCGTCACGGATTGCAGGATCGAGACGTCGTCGGCGATCACCGTGGTCTCGCCGATCACCACCCCGGTGGCGTGATCGATGAACACGCCGGAGCCGATGCGCGCCGCCGGGTGGATGTCGGCGCCGAACACTTCCGAGATCCGGCTCTGCACGTGCAGCGCCAGCGTCGCCCGGCCCTGGTGCCAGAGCCAGTGCGCCACCCGGTAGCCCTCCAGCGCCGCCAGGCCCTTGTAGAACAGGAACGGGTCGAGATAGCGCCGGCAGGTCGGGTCGCGCTCGCGGATGGCGACGAGGTCGCGCACCGCGTGGGCGCCGGCATGCGGGTCGGCCTCGAAGGCGGCGAGGCAGAGGTCGCGCATCGCCAGCCGCGACAGGTCGCCGTCGCCGAGACGGTGCGCGAGCCGGTAGGCGAAGGCCTGCGCGATGCTGCGCTGGTCGAGGACGGTCGCCTGGATGATGCCGGCATAGAGCGGCTCCTCCACCAGCGCCGCCTCGGCCTCGGCGCGGACCTCCGCCCAGACCGCGTCGACGCTCGTGCTGCGGCTCGTCGTCCGCAGCGGCGCCTGCGGCAGGGAGGAGCGCGCCTCGAGGATGGCTCCGAGGCTCATGCGGCGACCCGCGAGCGGATCGGCATCCTCACGCCGTCCGCTTCTCGAAGAGATCCGGCAGGTAGCGATGCAGGGTCTCGTGGCCGTCGAACTTGACGTCGAGGGTGACCCGGGCCGCCTGCGCCTCGTCGTGCGTCTCGACCACGCGGCCGAGGGCGTGGCGCCAGATGCCGAGCGCTTCGGCGACGTCGAGCCGGGCGAACACGACCTGATCGCCCTCGGCGATCGCGGCGGCCGCGCCGGTGCGATGCGCCCCCGCCCGCGGCGAACGAACCGGGGTCGGCGGCGCGAGGACGTCGTTGTCCTCCCAGGCGTCGAATTCGGAGATGCTTTGCGTCGCGGAAGCTCTGTCCAGCAGCATGATTCTTCCGTTAAGTTGTTGACGTGATTGAATAATTGGTGATCCTGCGGGGGATTGCAAGCCTTGTTTCCGACGACTCCGCGCGATACGCCGGCCGCCGCACGCGAAGGAGGACCGCCCGCATGACCAGCATCGATCTGTCCGCGCTCGCCGGCGGAGCGCTGATCGGCCTCTCGGTGGCGCTGCTGCTGCTGCTGAACGGCCGCATCGCCGGCATCAGCGGCCTCGTCGCCGGCCTCGGCACCGACAGGGGCGAGCGCCGGCGGGTGGATGCCGCCTTCGTCGCCGGTTTGCTGATCGGGCCGCCGGCCTTCGCCTGGCTCTCCGGCGCGTGGCCGGAGACGCGGATCGTCGCCTCGCTGCCGGTGCTCGTCGTCGCGGGCCTGCTCGTCGGGTTCGGCACGCGGCTCGGCTCGGGCTGCACCAGCGGCCACGGCGTCGCCGGCCTCGCCCGTCTGTCGCCGCGCTCGCTCGTGGCGGTGCTCACCTTCCTGTCGGCCGGGATGGCGACGGTGGCGGCGGCGCGCGCCTTCGGGGGGGCGTGGTGATCGGCCTCCGGCGCCTGCTGGCGGGGCTCGCGGCGGGCGTGATCTTCGGGGTCGGCCTGTCCGTGTCCGGCATGCTCGACCCGGTGCGGGTCCGCGGCTTCCTCGATGTCACGGGAGCCTGGGACCCGAGCCTGATGTTCGTGCTCGCCGGCGCGGTCGCCGTCTCGGCGCTCGGCTATCGCCTGTCCCGCCGGCTGCCGCGGCCGGTCCTCGCCGACGCCTTCCAGATCCCGACGAACCGCCGGATCGACGCGGCCCTCGTCGGCGGGTCGGCCGTGTTCGGGATCGGCTGGGGGCTCTCCGGCTTCTGCCCCGGGCCGGCGGTCGCGGCCCTCTCGACCGGGAGGCTGCCCGTCGCCGTCTTCGTCGCGGCGATGCTGGTCGGAATGGCCGCCCACCGCTTCGCGACGGCGCCGGGATCGAGAGCCGCCGCGGGTCCGACGCGATAAGATTCCGGCGCCCGCACGCCCGCCGGACGATCGCGCCGCCAAGCCCGGACGCCGCCCGGACGGGATCCTGTGCGAAGCCGCCCCGAGGACGAAGAACGTCGCCGACGGGGCGGAGATCGTCGGGGCTCTTCCTTCGAAGCCCTGCGGCCCGACGGGGATGCCGCCGCCGCGTCGGCCGACGCGATCCAGGCACAGGCCGCGATTCGCGACCGCGCCGACGGGTACGGCCTACCGGCCGCCCGATCGGGCGCTAGCTACTGCGGCGACCCGCCCGGCGCCGCGACCTTCGTCGGCTGCGCCGGGCGTCCCGCAGATCCGGCCGGCGAGGCGGGACGCCGCTCCGGCCCAACAGGATGCCGCCTATGGAATATTTGCACACGATGGTGCGCGTCGCCGACCTCGACACGGCGCTCGCGTTCTACGTCGACACCTTCGGATTGCAGGAGGTGCGCCGCATCGACAACGAGAAGGGCCGCTTCACGCTGGTCTTCCTCGCCGCCCCCGGCGACGCGGCCCGCGCCGAGAGCACCAAGTCGCCCCTGGTGGAGCTGACCTACAACTGGGACCCGGAGACCTATTCCAGCGGGCGCAACTTCGGGCACCTGGCCTATCAGGTCGACGACATCTACGCCTTCTGCGCCCGGCTGAAGGACAAGGGCGTCACCATCAACCGGCCGCCGCGCGACGGCCACATGGCCTTCGTGAAGTCGCCGGACGGCATTTCGATCGAGATCCTGCAGAAGGGCGGCGCGAAGGAGCCGCAGGAGCCGTGGGCCTCGATGGAGAACACCGGCAGCTGGTAGCCCGCTTGACCCGGGCGGCCGATCCGGCCCACATCCGCGCCGGATCAGTCGGCCGGGCGGCCGCTCCGGGCGTCAGCCCGGGGAGGAAAGTCCGGGCTCCATGGAGAGACGGTGCCGGATAACGTCCGGCGGGGGCGACCCCAGGGACAGTGCCACAGAGAGCAGACCGCCCCGGGCCGCGAGGTCGCGGGGTCAGGGTGAAAGGGTGCGGTAAGAGCGCACCGCGGACGCGGCAACGCGGACGGCACGGCAAACCCCACCGGGAGCAAGACCGAATAGGGGCGGCGCGCCTCGCCTCGCGAGAGGCAGAGGCAGGCCCGCTCTCCAGGCCAGTCGCCCGGGTTGGTTGCTCGAGGCGGTCGGCAACGATCGTCCCAGAGGAATGGCCGCCACGTCCGGGTGCCTCGCGGCATCCGGGCCCTACAGAACCCGGCTTACAGGCCGGCTGATCCGCTCGTTCCCGGCCCGGCGCGTCGTTGGGAACCCCGGCTAAGCCGTTGACGGATCGTGCCGATCCTCGGGCGGCTGCGGGATCATGGGGAATATATGCCCGCGCTGGGCGAAGCTGTGCGAAGCTTTCGCCGGCTGACGCTTTCACGTCGTCACTACAGTCGTCGATCGCAGCTCGAACCTCGGCCGACGCGACGAAAAATTGACCGTCGGTTAACCTTGTCGAGGTCAGATCGGACGTCCGCGATGCGGGTCTTCGCTTGCGTTGACGATCGTCAGAGGCCCATGGTACCCGCCAACATCTCGTCAACGGTGACTTCCGGATCGACGGACGCGCCCCGCGCCCAAGCGGGGACCGCCCGTGTGCGGGCCTTTGGCCGCCGCATCACCGGGACCGCCCAAACCGACCGCGCCGCGACGCAGCGGCCGGGTGCAGGCAGCCATGAGCCGAACCGTTCCCCCCGTCCACGGCGGGCTGCCTCGGCCGCGCGCGGCCCGGCGAACCTCCGCAGGCGGGGTGCCCCGATGACGCGCAAGCCCCTGGAGCCGGCCGGCGGACCGCACGTTTCGGTGCTGCTCGACGAGGTGCTGGCCGCCCTCGACCTGTGCGGGGCCGGGCTTGCGGTCGACGGCACCTTCGGCGCCGGCGGCTACACCCGCGCGATGCTTGCGGCCGATCCCGACCTGCGCGTGATCGGCATCGACCGAGACCCGTCGGCGATCGCCGGCGGCGCCGGCCTCGTCGCCGCCGCGAACGGGCGGCTCACCCTGGTTCCCGGACGGTTCGGCGCCCTCGACGCCCACCTCGCTGAGCTCGGCGAGGCGCAGGCCGATCGGATCGTGCTCGATATCGGCGTGTCGTCGATGCAGATCGACCAGCCCGAGCGCGGCTTCTCGTTCCGCAACGACGGCCCGCTCGACATGCGGATGGCCGCCACCGGCCTCAGCGCCGCCGACCTCGTCAACGAGGCCGAGGAGGCGGAGCTCGCCGACATCATCTACCATTACGGCGAGGAGCGGCGCTCGCGCGCGGTGGCCCGCACCATCATTGAGGCGCGCCGGCGCGGCCGGATCGAGACCACGGCGCAGCTCGCCGACCTCGTCGCCGGCGTCGTCCGCACCGAGCCCGGCAGCGGCATCCATCCGGCGACGCGCACGTTCCAGGGCCTGCGCATCGCGGTCAACGACGAGCTCGGCGAGCTGGTCCAGGCGCTGCACGCGGCCGAGCGGATGCTCGGGCCGGGCGGGCGGCTCGCGGTGGTGACCTTCCACTCGCTCGAGGACCGCATCGTCAAGCAGTTCTTCTCCGCCCGCAGCGGCCGCGCGGTCCAGGCCTCGCGCCACATGCCGAGCGCGCTGCCCGGCGGCGAGCCCGCCGCCGCCAAGAGCTTCAAGCCGGTGACCAAGGGACCGGTGCTGCCCTCCGATTCCGAGACCGCGCGCAACCCGCGCGCGCGCTCGGCCAAGCTGCGGGCCGCCGAGCGCACGGATGCACCCGTGCCGGCGCCGCTCGCCGCGATCCAGGCGCTCGCCGCGCTTCCCGAAGCCCCGCGCGGAGGCGCACGCCGGTGATCCGCCTGCTCAACCTGCTCGCCGTCGCCGGCCTCGTCGCCTCGGCGATCTACGCCTACTCGATCAAGTACGACACGCTCTACCAGGGCGGTCAGGTCTCGAAGCTGAAGAGCGGCCTGCATGCCGAGCGGCAGGCCATCGCCGTGCTGCGCGCCGAGTGGCAGCTCCTGACCCGGCCGGACCGGCTGCAGGCGGCGGTGGAGAAGCACCTCGCCCTGGAGCCGATCGGCACCAGCCATCTCGGGCGCCTCGCCGACCTGCCGGCCCGGCCCGAGCGCGGCGACGAGATCGGCCGCCTGCTCGCGGCCACCGCGACGCCGAAGGAGAAGGGGCCGGCCTCCGAGCCCCGCACCACCGGATCGATCACCCGCACCGTCGTCACGACCCGCACGCCGAACGCGGCCTCGAGGTAGTCCCCGTGTCCCAAGACGCTCACGACGCCGCACCCGAAGACGACGCCCGCGATCCGCAGGCCGCCGACCCGCACGCGCTGCCCGACGACGCGGCCGGGCACGATCACGCCGAGCCCGAGCTTGAATCCGCGCCGCGTTCCCACGCCGTCGAGGAGCCGGTGCTCGAGACCGAGCCGCGGGTCCATCCCGGGATGCGCCTGTTCCGGGCGATGTTCCGCCTCGCGATCGAGCGCTCCTACACCCGCGTCGCGCTGGTCGGCCTCGCGTTCCTGGCGGTGTTCGGCGCGATCAGCGTGCGGCTCCTGTCGATCGCGATCTTCGGCGCGCCGCCGAGCCAGGAGCACCGGGTGGCGGCCGCCGCCACCACCGCGATCCGGCCCGACATCATCGACCGCAACGGCGAGATCCTCGCCACCGACATCCGCACCGTCTCGGTCTTCGCCGAGCCCGGCAACATCTACGACAAGGACGAGGCGGTCGAGCTGCTCACCGCCGTCCTGCCCGAGCTGAACGCCACGGAGCTGCGCGCCAAGCTTACCCAGAAGCCGGGCAAGAAGGGCGTCGGCTTCGTCTGGGTGAAGCGCGAGCTGACGCCGAAGCAGCAGGCCGAGGTCCACCGGCTCGGCATCCCCGGCATCGGCTTCCTGCCCGACCACAAGCGCGTCTACCCGAACGGGGTCGCCGCCGCCCACATCATCGGCGCGACGAACCTCGACAACATCGGCATCGCCGGGATGGAGAAGTACATCGACAACCAGGGCAACAAGGCCCTGAACGAGTTCGGCTTCGTCGCCAAGCAGACCGACCTCAAGCCGATCCAGCTCTCGGTCGACCTGCGCGCGCAGTTCGCGGTGCGCGACGAGCTGGCCAAGGGCATCGAGCACTTCAAGGCCAAGGCCGGCGCCTCGATGATCCTCGACGTCCAGACCGGCGAGGTGATCGCGCTGGTCTCGATGCCGGACTTCGACCCGAACAACCCGGTCGACGCCCTGTCCGACGACAAGATCAACCGCATGAACGTCGGCGTCTACGAAATGGGCTCGACCTTCAAGGCGATGACCCTCGCGATGGCGCTCGAATCGGGCAAGTACAACGTCAACTCGACCTTCGACACCCGCGGCGGCGTGCTGAGCTGGGGCCGCCAGAAGATCCACGAGTATCACGGCACCAACCGCGTCATCACCATGCCCGAGGTGTTCACCCACTCGTCCAACATCGGCTCGGCCAAGATGGCGCTCGGCGTCGGCGTGCCCGGCCACAAGGCGTTCCTCAAGAAGATGGGCCTGCTCGACCGGATGCGGACCGAGCTGCCCGAGTCGGCCATGCCGATCATCCCGCCGCGCTGGACCGAGATCAACACCATCACCATCGCCTTCGGCCACGGCCTCGCGGTGGCGCCGATCCAGGCGACGGCGGCGGTGGCCGCGATCGCCAACGGCGGCTTCCTGATGACGCCGACCTTCCTCAAGACCGACGTCAAGGAGGCGATGGCGAAGGCGACGCAGGTGCTGAGCCCGCAGACCAGCGAGGCGATGCGCTTCATCATGCGGCTCAACGCGACCGAAGGCTCGGCCAAGAAGGCGGCGATCCCGTACTACTTCGTCGGCGGCAAGACCGGCACCGCCGAGAAGGTGATCGGCGGGCGCTACAACAAGAACCGCCTGTTCACGACCTTCATGGCGGCCGCCCCGATGGACAAGCCGAAATACCTGTTCGTGACCATCATGGACGAGCCGCAGGGCCTGCCGGAGAGCGGCGGCTACGCCACCGCCGCCTGGAACTCCGGCGTCGTCACCGGCAAGGTGATCGAGCGCGTCGCGCCGATCCTCGGCCTGCCGCCGCAATTCGAGCCGCCGGCCAAGCCCTTCCCGCTGATGGTCAAGCTCAACGCCTACCACGCCAGCATGGTCGGCGGCCCGTGAGCGCGCCGACCCTGGGCACCCTGTTCCCGGATGCGGGAACGGGCGAAGCCGGCCGCCCGGTGGCCGGGCTGACCGCCGACAGCCGCAACGTGGTGCCGGGCGGCGTCTTCGTCGCGGTGCCGGGGACCCGGGCCGACGGGCGGCTGTTCGCGGCCAAGGCCGCGGCGGCCGGCGCCGTCGCCGTGGTCGGGGAGGGCGACCGTCCCGCCGACCTGCCGCGGGATTGCGCCTGGATCGCCGTGGCGGATGCCCGCCGGGCGCTCGCGCTCGCCGCCGCGCGCCTGTCGGGCCGCCAGCCCGAGACCATCGTCACGGTGACCGGCACCGCCGGCAAGAGCTCGGTTGCCGACTTCGTCCGCCAGATCCTGTCGCGGATCGGGCGGGAATCGGCGAGCCTCGGCACCGTCGGCATCGTCACCAACCGCGGCGGCGCCTACGGCTCGCTGACCACGCCCGATCCGGTGACCCTGCACCAGACCCTGGCGCTGCTCGCCGACGACGGCATCACCGACCTCGCGATGGAGGCCTCCTCGCACGGCATCGAGCAGCGCCGCCTCGACGGCGTGCGGCTGGCCGCCGCCGGTTTCACCAATCTCGGGCGCGACCACCTCGACTACCATGCGACGGTCGAGGACTACCTCGCCGCCAAGCTCCGCCTGTTCGCGACCCTGCTGCCGGCGGGCGCGCCCGCCATCGTCAACGCCGACGGCGCCTATGCCGACCGGGTGATCGCCGCCGCGACCGAAGCCGGCCACGCCATCCGCACCACCGGCCGCGCCGGCTCCGACATCCGCCTCCTTGATGCCCGCACCGAGGGCTTCGCGCAGGTGCTCGACCTCGACGGCCGCCACGGCCGACGCCGGATCCGGCTGCCGCTGGTCGGCGGGTTCCAGGTCGAGAACGCGCTCGTCGCCGCCGGCCTCGCGCTCGCCACGCCCGCCGGCGCCGCCGACCCCGACGGCGTGTTCGCGAGCCTGGAGCACCTCACCGGCGTGCCCGGCCGCATGGAGCGCATCGGCGAGGTCAACGGCGCGCTCTGCCTCGTCGACTACGCCCACAAGCCGGAAGCCCTGGAGGGCGTCCTCGTCGCGTTGCGCCCCTTCGCCACCGGGCGCCTGGTCGTGGTCTTCGGCTGCGGCGGCGACCGCGACCGCGGCAAGCGCCCGATCATGGGCGCCATCGCGGCGCGGCTGGCCGATACGGTGATCGTCACCGACGACAATCCCCGCTCCGAGGACCCGGCCGCGATCCGCGCCGCCATCCTCGCCGAGGCGCCGGGCGCCGGCGAGATCGGCGACCGCGCCGAGGCGATCCGCACGGCCGTGCGCGGGCTCGGGCTCGGCGACGTGCTGGTGGTGGCCGGCAAGGGTCACGAAACCGGCCAGATCGTGGGCGACCGGGTGCTGCCGTTCTCGGACCACGCAGTGCTGCGGGCGGCGATCGATGGGGATCTGCGATGAGCGCCGTTCCCGTGAAACACGACGACTGCCGCACGTCTCCCTCCCCCCTCTGCGGGGGAGGGTGGCCCGCGAAGCGGGTCGGGAGAGGGGAGCGACATCTCCGGACAACGCGCTTCCCTCTCCCGACCCTCGCTGACGCGAGGCCCACCCTCCCCCGCGAAGGGGGGAGGGAAGATGCGTTGCACCGTCGCGCTCGACCGGAGGCCGCATGAGCCCGAACGCCAAACCGCTCTGGACGGCGGCCGAACTCGCGGCCGCCACCGGGGGAACGCTCCACGGCGAGCGCGGCGCCGTCACCGGCGCTTCGATCGACACCCGCACGCTGCAGCCGGGCGACCTGTTCTTCGCGATCCGGGGCGAGGCTCGCGACGGGCACGACTTCGTCCGCGCGGCGCTCAACAAGGGCGCGGGCGCGGCGGTGGTCGCCGCCGACCGCGCCGCGTCGTTCGACGGACCCGTCCTGGCCGTGCCGGGGGAGGGCCCCGATCCGGTCCTCGACGCGATGACGCGCCTCGGCCGCGCGGCCCGCGCCCGCACCGCGGCCCAGGTCGTGGCCGTGACCGGCTCGGTCGGCAAGACCGGCACCAAGGAGGCCCTGCGCCACGTGCTGTCGGCGCAAGGGGAGACCCACGCCTCCGTCGCCTCCTACAACAACCACTGGGGCGTGCCGCTGACGCTGGCGCGGATGCCGGCCGAGAGCCGCTTCGGCGTGTTCGAGATCGGCATGAACCACCCGCGGGAGATCGTGCCGCTCGTCGCGCAGGTCCGCCCGGAGGTGGCCCTCGTCACCACCGTCGAGCCGGTCCACATCGAGCACTTCGCCTCGTTGTCGGCGATCGCCGACGCCAAGGGCGAGATCTTCTCGGGCCTCGCGCCCGGCGGCGTCGCGGTGCTCAACCGCGACAACCCGAGCTTCGCCCGCCTCCACGCCCATGCCCTCGCCTCGTCGGCCGGGCGCATCGTCACCTTCGGCGAGCACGAGGAGGCCGACGTGCGGGCGCGCCGGATCGTGCTGCGCCCCGACCTCTCGGTGGTCGACGCGGTGGTGATGGGCCAGCCGGTGACCTACCAGCTCGGCACCCCCGGCCGGCACACCGCGATGAACTCGCTCGGCGTGATGGCGGTGATCCACAGCCTCGGCGCCGACCTCGCGCGCGCCGCCCTGTCGCTCGCGGCCCTGCGGCCGCCGGGCGGGCGCGGCGAGCGCACCGCGCTCCAGCTTCGCGACGGCGAGGCCTTCCTCGTCGACGAAAGCTACAACGCCAACCCGGCCTCCGTGCGCGCCGCGCTGTCGACGCTGGCGGCGATCGAGACCGGTCCGCGCGGGCGCCGCATCGCCGTGCTCGGCGACATGCTGGAGCTCGGGGCGGCCGCGGACGCGCACCACCGCGACCTCGCCGGCGCCGTCGCCGACCACGGCGTCGACCTCGTCTTCACCGCCGGCGCCCTGATGGGCCACCTGTTCGAGGCGCTGCCGGTCGCGCGCCGGGGCATCGCGGCCGCCGCCTCGGCCGACCTCGTCGAGCCGCTGGCCGCGATCCTGCGGCCGGGCGACGCCGTGATGGTCAAGGGCTCGAACAGTATTCGCATGGGTCGGATTGTCGAGGCGCTCAAAGCCCGCTACGCGAACCCCCCGGCGCGCCACGACGCGTCGGCCCTGTCCGCCGGGCCGTGACCGGCACCTGATCGTCCGCCGAGGCCCCGGGACCGTTCGCGTCCCGCCGGCGCCCTTTCTTCGTGTGAGCCAAGCCGCCGAGCCCCCGGATGCTGTATCTCCTGTCGGACCTGAGCGGCACGCTCTCGGCCCTCAACGTCTTCCGCTACATCACCTTCCGGACGGGAGGCGCGCTGTTCACGGCGGGCCTGTTCGTGTTCTGGTTCGGGCCGCTGATCATCTCGCTACTGCGCCTGCGCCAGGGCAAGGGCCAGCCGATCCGCGAGGACGGGCCGCAGACCCACCTGCTGACCAAGCGCGGCACCCCGACCATGGGCGGCCTGATGATCCTGGCCGGCGCCATCGTCGCGATCCTGCTCTGGGCCAACCCGCGCAACCACTACGTCTGGATCACCCTCACGGTGACGCTGGGCTTCGGCGCGATCGGCTTCTACGACGACTACCTCAAGGTGACGAAGCAGTCGCACAAGGGCTTCTCAGGCAAGCTCCGCCTCGGGCTCGAGGCCCTGATCGCGATCACGGCCTGCTACGCGATCTCGTACTTCTCGCCGTCCACGCTGCAGAACCAGCTCGCCTTCCCGGTGTTCAAGGACGCGCTGCTGAATCTCGGCTGGTTCTACGTGCTGTTCGGCGGCTTCGTCATCGTCGGCGCGGGCAACGCGGTGAACATGACCGACGGCCTCGACGGGCTCGCCATCGTCCCCGTGATGATCGCCTGCGGCACCTTCGGCGTCATCGCCTACCTCGTCGGCAACTCCTTCACCGCGAGCTACCTCCAGGTGAACTACGTCCGCGACACCGGCGAGCTCGCGGTGGTGGCCGGCGCGGTGATCGGGGCGGGGCTCGGCTTCCTATGGTTCAACGCGCCGCCGGCGCAGATCTTCATGGGCGACACCGGCTCGCTCGCGCTGGGCGGCCTCCTCGGCGTCGTCGCGGTGGCCACCAAGCACGAGATCGTCCTGGCGATCGTCGGCGGCCTGTTCGTCCTCGAGATCATGTCGGTGATCATCCAGGTCGCGTCGTTCAAGCTCACGGGCAAGCGCGTCTTCCGCATGGCGCCGATCCATCACCACTTCGAGCAGAAGGGCTGGAAGGAGCCGCAGGTCGTGATCCGGTTCTGGATCATCGCCGTCATCCTGGCGCTCGCCGGCCTGGCGACGCTCAAGCTGCGGTGAGCTGTGGTAGACTTTGCGCAACCGACGCTTGTCCCACCCCCGCCCTCATCCTGAGAGGCGCCCGCGAAGCGGGCGCCTCGAAGGAGTCCTCCAGCGACCGCCATGTGTTCTGGAGGTCGCCTTCGAGGCTCGCCGACGCGGGCACCCCAGGATGAGGGGGGAGGGGCGGGACAACCCCGATTGCCGACCTGTTCCGAGTTTCCGATGACCCCAGCCACAACCTACGCCCGCCGCGCTGTCGCCCTGTTCGGGCTCGGCGCCTCCGGCCTCGCCACCGCGCTCGCCCTGAAGGAAGGCGGCGCCCGCGTGATCGCCTGGGACGACAACGCCGAGGGCGTCGCCAGGGCCGCCGCGCAGGGGATCGAGACCGCGGACCTGCGCGCGGCCGACTGGTCGGGCTTCGCGGCGCTGATCCTCTCGCCCGGCGTGCCGCTGACCCATCCGGTGCCGCACTGGACGGTCGCGCTCGCCAAGGCGGCCGGCATCGAGATCGTCGGCGACATCGAGCTGTTCTGCCGGGAGCGGCGTGCGATCGCGCCGGGCGCGCCGTTCGTCGCGATCACCGGCACCAACGGCAAGTCGACCACCACGGCGCTGATCGCGCACATCCTGCGCGCGGCCGGGCGCGACGTGCAGATGGGCGGCAACATCGGCACCGCGATCCTGTCGCTGGCGCCCCCGGCGCCCGATCGCATCCACGTCGTCGAGCTGTCCTCGTTCCAGATCGACCTGACGCCCTCGCTCGATCCGAGCGTCGGCGTGCTCCTCAACATCACCCCCGATCACCTCGACCGCCACGGCACCTTCGCGCAATACGCCGCGATCAAGGAGCGGCTGATCCAGGGCTCGGACCGCGCGGTCGTCGGCGTCGACGACGGGCCGAGCCGCGCCATCGCGGACCGGTTCGCGGAACGGGGCGGCGACCGGCTGACCCGCATCCACGTGCCCCGCGACGCGGCGCTCACCGCCGACGCCGTCACCGTCCGCGACGGGGTGATCGCGGACCGTGATGGTGCGCCGATCGCCGACGTGTCCGCGATCCGGTCTCTGCGCGGCGCGCACAACTGGCAGAACGCGGCCGTGGCGGTCGCGGTCGCCCGCGCGCTCGAGCTCTCGCCCGACGACATCCAGGCCGGGCTCGCGAGCTTTCCCGGCCTGCCGCACCGGATGGAGGAGGTCCGGGTCCACGGCGGCGTGCTGTTCGTCAACGATTCCAAGGCGACCAACGCCGATTCCACCGAGAAGGCGCTCACCGCCTTCCGCGACATCCACTGGATCCTCGGCGGCAAGGCGAAGGACGGCGGCATCTTCCCGCTGGTCCCGTATTTCGAGCGCATCGCGCACGCCTACCTGATCGGCGCCGCCTCCGACGCCTTCGCCGCGACGCTGGAAGGCGCCGTGCCCTACACCCGCTGCGAGACCCTGGACGTCGCCGTCCGGGCGGCGGCAGAGGGCGCGGCGGCCTCGGGCGCGCCCGAGCCGGTGGTGCTGCTCTCGCCGGCCTGCGCCTCCTACGACCAGTTCCGCAGCTTCGAGCAGCGCGGCGACGTGTTTCGCGAGCTGGTGCGCGCGCTGCCCTGAACGGCCGGACGCCGGCGCCGGCGGGCGAGCCCCGCGCCGGACGTCGCCCTACCGGGCGAGCACGCGAGCCGCTTCGCGCGTCGTCGCCACCGCGACGGAGACCTCCGTCACCGAGCCCGAGATCGTGCTGATGTTGGCCGTGATCGCCGCGACGGCCTGGGCCGCGGCCTGCATGCTCTGCGACAGGTCGCGCGTGACGATGCTCTGCTCCTCGACCGCGCTCGCCGTCGCGACGACGTTCTCGCGCATGATGTCGACCGAGCCGCTGATCGAATCGAGGGCGCCGACCACCTCGCTCGACAGGCCCTGCAGGCCGTTGATCTCGGCGCCGATCTGCTCCGTCGCACGGGCGGCCTGGTTGGCGAGGTTCTTGACCTCGCTCGCGACGACCGCGAAGCCGCGTCCGGCTTCTCCGGCACGCGCCGCCTCGATGGTGGCGTTGAGCGCGAGCAGGTTGATCTGCGCGGCGATCGACTGGATCAGCCCGACGATGCCGCTCATCGACCCGGCAGCCTCCGAGAGGCGCTGGGTGAACCCGCCGGCGGCCTGGACCCGCTCGAAGGCGGCGTCGGTCGCGCCGCGCGAATATCCCATGCTCTGGGAGATCTCGGCGACGGAGGCGGCCAGTTCCTCCGCCGCCGCCGCCATCGTCGCCACGTTGCCCGACGTCGTCTCCGCGGCCGCGAATGCCGCGCCCGACCCGTCCGCCGAGCGGGTGATCGCCTGGTCGATCTCGGAGAAGTTGCGCTCGATCAGCCTGCGGAGGTTGGCCAGCAGCATGACCTGATCGGTGATGTCGGTCGCGAGCTTCACGACCTTGTAGGGGCGGTTCGAGGCGTCGAAGATCGGGTTGTAGGTCGCCTGGATCCAGACCTCGCGGCCGCCCTTCGCGATGCGCTTGTACTGCGCCGCCTGGTACTCGCCGCGCTTCAGCGCCGCCCAGAACGCCGCGTAGTCCGCGCTCTGCCCGTAGGCCGGCTCGACGAACATGCTGTGCGGGCGGCCGCGGACCTCGGAGAGGTCGTAGCCCACCACGGCGAGGAAGTTCGCGTTGGCCTCGAGGATGGTGCCGTCGAGATCGAAGGCGATCACCCCTTGCGCCTTGTCGATCGCCGCGATCTGGCCGGCCCGGTCGGCATCCTCGGCCTTCTGCCGCGTGATGTCGGTGGCGAACTTCACCACCTTGTAGGGCTTGCCGTCACGCCCGATCATCGGGTTGTAGGAGGCCTCGATCCAGATGTCGCGGCCGCCCTTCGCCATCCGCCGGAACTGGCCCGCGCTGAACGCGCCGCTGCGGAGACGATCCCAGAACGCCTTGTACTCCGCCGAGTCCCGGTACTGCGGATCGACCAGCATCGCATGCGGCTGCCCTACCAGCTCGGGCAGGCTGTAGCCCACAGCTGCGAGAAAATTCGCGTTGGCGTCGAGGATGCGGCCCGAGAGGTCGAACTCGATCACCCCCTGCACGCGGTCGAGGGCGGCAAGCTTGGCGGCGGCTTCGACAGTCTTGCGTGCAGCGAACATGGGCGGATCGTCCCGGCGCGGCATCTTCGCAATGCGATGCCGAAGTGAACACAATCCAAGATTGCGTTTTTGCTGTTAAGATTTCGTATTCGGTCGACCGTGGCGCGACCGATCGGCGAGGAGGCCCCGGGGGTTGACGGGACGGGCGGCGGCTCCGGCGCGGTTTCGCAAGGATGCGTTTACCATTCGCGGACAGGATCGCTCTCGACCGTCGCGTGCCCCTGCGCGACCGCTCGCAAGGCCGTCGCACGCCCATGATCTCCCGCGCGGAACGCACGCCCCTGACCGACTGGTGGTGGACGGTCGACCGCGGCCTGCTCGCGGCGCTCGCCGCCCTGATGGTCGCCGGCCTCGTCTTCCTCATGGGCGGCGGGCCGCCGGTGGCCGAGCGCATCGGCCTGCCGACCTTCTACTTTCTCAACCGCCAGGCGATGTACCTCGCGCCGACGATCCTGCTGATCTGCGCGGTCTCGTTCCTGAGCTTGCGCGGCATCCGCCGGCTGGCGCTCGGCACCTGGCTCGCGGGCGTCGCGCTGTGCCTTCTCGCCGGCAAGTTCGGGCCGGAGATCAAGGGCGCCCACCGCTGGATCCAGTTCGGCTCGTTCGGCCTGCAGCCCTCGGAGTTCGTCAAGCCCGCCTTCGTCGTGGTCGCCGCCTGGGCGTTCTCGGAGGGCGCGCAGCGCCGCGACATGCCGGGCGGCTTCCTTGCGATCCTGCTCCTGCCGATCACCATCGTCCCGCTGCTGCTGCAGCCCGATTTCGGGCAGACGATGCTGATCACGCTGGTGTGGTGCGCGCTGTTCTTCGTCGCCGGCCTGCACCTGATCTGGGTGGCGGTGCTCGGCGTGCTCGGCCTGACCGGGGTGTTCGCCGCCTACACCTTCTTCCACCACGTCCGCGAGCGCTTCAACCGCTTCCTCGACAAGGATTCGGGCGACAGCTTCCAGACCTTCTGGTCGCAGGAATCGTTCCGCTCCGGCGGCTGGTTCGGCACCGGCCCGGGGGAGGGGATCGCCAAGCGCCACCTGCCCGACGCCCATACCGACTTCATCTTCTCGGTGACCGGCGAGGAGTTCGGCGTGCTGGTCTGCCTCTGCCTCGTCGCTTTGTTCGCCTACATCGTGCTGCGCGGGCTCAAGCTCGCGCGCCGCACCGACGACACCTTCTCGAGGCTCGCCATCACCGGTCTGATCACGCTCTTCGGCCTCCAGGCCTGCATCAACATGGCGGTGAACACCCAGCTCATGCCGGCCAAGGGCATGACGCTGCCGTTCGTCTCCTACGGCGGCTCGTCGCTGATCTCGCTCGCGCTCGGCATGGGCTTCCTCGTGGCGCTCACCCGCAAGCGCCCGCGCACCACGATGCTGAGCCAGAAGCCGCCCGGCACCGCGCCGGCCACCGTCGCCGGAGTCATGCGGTGACGGTGTTCACGCCGACCATCCTGCTCTGCGCCGGCGGCACCGGCGGCCACCTGTTCCCGGCCGAGAGCCTCGCCCATGCGCTGCGGGCGCGGGGCATCCGCGTGGTGCTCGCCACCGACGCGCGGGTCGACTCGATCAGCGGCGGCTTCCCGGCCTCCGAGATCGTCACCATCACCTCGGCGACCCCGTCCGGCCGCTCGATGCTGCGCCGGGCCGGCGCGGTGCTGACGCTGGGCCGCGGCTTCGCGGAGGCGGCCAAGGCGGTCAAGCGCATCAACCCGGCGGCGATCGTCGGCTTCGGCGGCTACCCGACCGTGCCGCCGATGCTCGCCGGCCAGATCCTGCGCGTGCCGACGATCATCCACGAGCAGAATGCGGTGATGGGGCGGGCCAACGCCTTCCTGGCGCGCGGCGCCCGCACCATCGCCACCGGCTTCAAGGAGGTCCGCGGCGTCCCCGACAAGGCGCGTGCCCCGCGCATCCACACCGGCAACCCGTTGCGCCCGGCGGTGATCGAGGCCGCGAAGGTCGCCTACCCGCGGCTCGGGCCGGCGGACGCCCTGCACCTCCTCGTCTTCGGCGGAAGCCAGGGCGCGCGGGTGATGGGCGAGGTCGTGCCGAAAGCCCTGGCGCAGCTTCCGGCCGACCTGCGGGCCCGCCTCCACCTCGTGCAGCAGGTCCGCCCCGAGGACCTGACGGCGGTGCAGAACGACTACCTCGCCATGGGGCTCGCCGGCATCGAGGCGGCGCCGTTCTTCAAGGACCTGCCGGGGCGGATGGCGGCGAGCCACCTCGTGGTCGCCCGCTCGGGCGCCTCGACGGTCTCGGAGCTCGCCGCCATTGGCCGGCCGTCGATCCTGGTGCCGCTGCCCGGGGCGCTCGACCAGGACCAGGCCGCCAACGCCGCGACGCTGGCCAAGATCGGCGCGGCCCTGGCCGTCGCGCAGACCGCGTTCACGCCGGACCGGCTCACCGCGGAGCTGGTCGACGCCTTCGCGAATCCCGAGAAATTGACCGCGGCGGCGCAAGCCGCGAAAAGCGCCGGCATCCACGACGCCGCCGAGCGGCTCGCCGCGGTGGTCGTCGACACGGCCGCCCGCACCTGATTCTTCCGGGACGCATGCCTCCGCGCAGTCTCGTCATCGAACGGTTCCTCCCATGAAGCTGCCCGACAAGCTCGGTCCCATCCACTTCATCGGCATCGGCGGCATCGGCATGTCCGGCATCGCCGAGGTGATGCACAACCTCGGCTACACGGTGCAGGGCTCCGACGCCTCGGACAACGCCAACGTGCGGCGGCTGGCCGACAAGGGCATGAGGACCTTCGTCGGCCATGCCGCCGCCAACGTCGAGAATGCCGGACTCGTGGTCGTCTCGACCGCGATCCAGCGCGACAACCCCGAGTTGATGGCCGCGCGCGAGGCTCGGCTGCCGGTGGTGCGCCGGGCCGAGATGCTGGCCGAGCTGATGCGCTTCAAGTCCTGCGTCGCCATCGCCGGCACCCACGGCAAGACCACGACGACCTCCCTCGTCGCGACGCTGCTCGACGCCGGCAACATGGACCCGACGGTGATCAACGGCGGCATCATCAACGCCTACGGCACCAACGCCCGCATGGGCGAGGGTGAGTGGATGGTGGTGGAGGCCGACGAATCCGACGGCACCTTCCTGAAGCTGCCGGCCGACGTCGCCATCGTCACCAACATCGACCCGGAGCATCTCGACCATTTCGGCTCGTTCGACGCGGTCAAGGACGCCTTCCGGCGCTTCATCGACAACATCCCGTTCTACGGCTTCGCGGTGATGTGCATCGACCATCCCGTCGTCCAGGACCTCGTCGGCCACATCGAGGACCGCCGCATCATCACCTACGGCGAGAACCCGCAGGCCGACGTGCGCCTCATCGACGTGGACCTGCGCGGCGGTCAGAGCCGCTTCCGCGTGATGATCCGCGACCGGCGTCCGGGCTTCCGCATGGAGATGGAGGACCTCGTCCTGCCGATGCCGGGCAAGCACAACGCGCTCAATGCCACCGCGGCGCTGGCCGTCGCGCACGAGCTCGGCGTGCCGGCGGACGCGATCCGCAAGGCGCTGGCCGGGTTCGGCGGCGTCAAGCGCCGCTTCACCCGCACCGGCGAATGGAACGGCGCCCAGATCTTCGACGATTACGGGCACCATCCGGTGGAGATCAAGGCGGTGCTCAAGGCCGCCCGCGCCTCCACCGACGCGAAGGTGATCGCGATCGTGCAGCCGCACCGCTACTCGCGCCTCGCCTCGCTGTTCGACGATTTCTGCACCTGCTTCAACGATGCCGACACGGTCATCGTCGCCCCCGTCTACGCTGCGGGCGAGGCGCCGATCGAGGGCATCGACCGCGACGGCCTCGTCGCCGGCCTGCGCTCCCGCGGCCACCGCGACGCGCAGGCGCTCGAGCGCCCGGAAGACCTCGCCGGGATCGTGGCCGCGCACGCGACCGAGGGCGACTACGTCGTCTGCCTCGGCGCCGGCAACATCACGCAATGGGCCTACGCGCTGCCGGCGGAGCTGGCGGCGTTCAAGGGGTGAGCTCGAATGAGCCCGGCCGACAGCGAGCGCACGGCATTTCGGCGGCGCCTTCGGCAGGGGCAGACCGAGGCCGAACGGACGCTGTGGTATCGCTTGCGCGATCGGCGGCTGGCCGGGTTCAAGTTCGTTCGGCAGGAGAGCATCGGCCGCTACGTAGCCGATTTCTGCTGCCGTGAGGCGAAGCTGATCATCGAGATCGATGGCAGCCAGCACGCCGACAATGCCTACGACCGCGCTCGCGATGCATGGCTGGCCGATCTGGGCTACCGCGTCCTGCGGTTTTGGAACGCGGAGATCATGAGCAGCCCGTCAGTCGTTCTCGATACGATCTTCAGCGCGCTCCCCCCCGCTCCCCGCACGCGGGGAGAGGGCCGCGACGACCTCGTCGTCGGCGTGGCTAGCCCGAAGGGCGATGGTGAGGGGACGTCGCCGGACGCACCCGTCCTGACCCCGCCCCCTCACCCTCGGCTGCCGCCTCGCTTCGTCGACGACGGGGTCGACGAAGCCCTCTCCCCGCGTGCGGGGAGAGGGGGAGCGAACCGATGACCGCCTTCCCCGACATCACGCCGGCGATCCGCGCCGCCGCCCCGGCCCTGCGGGGGCGGCTGCTGGTGAACGCGGCGTTGTCCGACCTGACCTGGTTCCGCGTCGGCGGCCCGGCGCAGGTGCTGTTCACGCCGGCCGACGAGGAGGATCTCGCCCACCTCCTGGCCGGTCTCGATCCCGAGATCCCGGTGACGGTGATCGGGCTCGGCTCGAACCTGATCGTGCGCGACGGCGGCATTCCCGGCGTGACGATCCGGCTCGGCGGCAAGGCGTTCGGAGCGGTGGAGGTCGACGGCGACCGCCTGCAGGCCGGAACCGCCGTGCCCGACATGCGCCTGGCGAAGGCGGCGGCCGAAGCGTCGCTCGACGGGCTCGCCTTCTTCCGCGGCATCCCGGGCTCGGTCGGCGGCGCCCTGCGCATGAACGCCGGCGCCCATGGCGGCGAGACCACCGACGTGCTCCTCGAGGCGCGCGGGGTCGACCGGCGCGGCGCGCTCCGCCGCTTCGGCCATGCCGAGATGGGCTTCACCTACCGCCATGCGGCGGCGCCCGACGACGTGATCTTCACGAGCGCCCTGTTCCGCGGCCGCCCCGGCGAGCGCGCGGCGATCGAGGCGGAGATGGCGCGGGTGACCGCGGCGCGGGAAGCCGCGCAGCCGATCCGCGAGCGCACCGGCGGCTCGACCTTCAAGAACCCGCCGAGCGGCAAGGCGTGGCAGCTCGTCGACGCCGCCGGCTGCCGCGGCCTGACGCGGGGCGGCGCTCAGGTCTCCGAGATGCACTGCAACTTCCTGATCAATCGCGACGGCGCCACGGCCGCCGACATCGAGGGGCTTGGCGAGGAGGTGCGCCGGCGGGTGCGCGAGACCAGCGGGGTCGAGCTGCACTGGGAGATCAAGCGGATCGGAATCGACACGATCGGTGTAAGACGGTAAGATGTAAGTCTGGTCAGGAGGTGGTTCGATGCCCGCACGCGTCGCCTATTCGAAGGTGTCGGTGAAGAGCCAGACCGTTCTCCCCGCTGAGGTTCGCGAGCGGCTTGCGATCTCCCCTGGGGACCGCCTCCGCTACCTGATCACCCCGGACGGGATTCGGATCGAGAAGGCGCCCACGGAGGGCGAGGATCCGTTCGTGGCCTTCACCGAATGGGGCGGTACGGCCGACGAGGAAGACTATGCCGATCTCTGAGGCGGACGCATTGGCGCCTGGCGCGGTCGTGGTCGTTCCGTTTCCCTATTCCGATCGTCTGCACGAGAAGCGTCGACCGGCGCTGGTCATATCGGGACCGGATGTCGAAGCTGCCGGCTTCGTCTGGATCGCGATGATCACCAGCGGCCGCAATCCGTCGAAGCCGCGCGATCTTCCGATCGACGACCTCGATCGGGCGGGCTTGACGCATGCGTCCGTCGTTCGGCCCATCAAGATCGCCTGCATTGATCCGGCCCGCGTTCTCAAGCGGATCGGTGCGTTGCCCCCTGCTGCGGCCGAGCAGGTCTTCGCCACGATCCGCAGCATGGTCGGGCCAACCTGCGTTCCCTGATTTCCGCCCCGGAGCCCTCCATGTCCAAGCACGTCGCCGTCCTGATGGGCGGCACCTCCTCCGAGCGCGAGGTCTCGCTGAATTCGGGCACCGCCTGCGCCGACGCGCTGGAGGGAGAGGGCTATCGCGTCACCCGCGTCGACGTCGGGGCCGACATCGCATCGGTGCTGACCGAGCTTCGGCCCGATGCGGCCTTCAACGCGCTGCACGGGCCGGCGGGCGAGGACGGCACGATCCAGGGCCTGCTCGAGATCCTGCGCATTCCCTACACGCATTCGGGCGTGCTCGCTTCCGCGCTCGCCATGCACAAGGAGCGGGCCAAGGTGGTGATGCGGGCGGCCGGCGTCAGCGTCCCGGAAGGGCTGGTCGTTAACCGGCATGATGCCGCGAAGTCACACCCGATCGCCCCGCCCTACGTCGTCAAGCCGGTCTCCGAAGGCTCCTCGATGGGCGTGATCATCGTCCGCGACGGGCGCTCGCATCCGCCGCAGATCCTGGCCTCGGACGAATGGGCGTTCGGGGAGGAAGTCCTTGTGGAGACTTACGTTGCGGGCCGCGAGCTCACCTGCGCGGTGATGGGCGACCGGGCCCTCGGCGTGATCGAGATCAAGGCCGCCTCGGGGGGGTGGTACGACTACGACGCGAAGTACGCGCCGGGAGGCTCGATCCACGTCCTGCCGGCCGAACTTAAACCAAATGTTTACCAGCGTGTCCAAGAGTTGTCGTTAACGGCGCATCAAGCACTGGGCTGCCGGGGCGTCAGCCGTGCCGACCTTCGCTACGACGACACACCGGGTGGAACCGGTGCCCTCGTCGTCCTGGAGGTCAACACGCAACCCGGCATGACCCAGACCAGCCTTGTGCCGGACATGGCCGCCCATGCTGGGTATCGTTTCGGTGAGTTCGTGCGATGGATGGTGGAGGACGCGTCTCTGGGCCGCTGAGCCCCGCTGGGTTTCCCGGCGCGACCGGTCCAGCCGCGCGCCTCGTCGGCGGCGTCCTCGCCCGGCTTCCGCGCTTCCTGCGCCGGTCCGACTCGATGCGCCGCGGCCGGCCCGGGCCGTCGATGGCCGAGCGCGTGCCGCGCGGCATCGGCGCCCTCGGCCTCAGCACGGCCTTCGGGGCGCTGGCGCTCGCCGGCTTCGTCGCCAGCGGCCGCTACGACGCCTTCGTCATCGAGAACGGCCGCCCCCTCGACATCCTCGCCCGCGTCGCCGGCTTCGGCGTCGAGCGCGTCACCATCTCGGGCATCTCGCGGATGTACGAGCGCGAGGTGCTCGCCGCCGCCGGCATCGACTGGCGCTCGTCCGTGCCCTTCCTCGACGTCGCCGAGGTGCGTGCCCGCCTGCTCCGGGTGCCGCTGATCGCCTCCGTCTCGGTGCGCAAGATCTATCCCCGCGAGATCGTCATCAACCAGGTCGAGCGCGAGCCCGCCGCCCTGTGGCAGATGAACGGCGAGATCAGCGTCATCGCCGCCGACGGCACGATCATCGATACGATGCGCGACGACCGCTACGCGAGCCTGCCGCTGGTCGTCGGCGACGACGCCAACACCAAGCTCGGCGAGTACCTCGCCCTGGTCGCCGCGGCCGGCCCGCTCGCCGACCGCATCCGCGCCGGCACCTACGTCTCCGGCCGGCGCTGGACCCTGAAGCTCGACGGCGTCGACATCCGCCTGCCGGAAATCGAGCCCGGAGCCGCGCTGGCCCGGTTGGTCGAGCTCGAGCGCGCCAACCGCCTCCTGGAGAAGGACATCATCGCGGTCGATCTGCGGATGCCCGACCGGGTCGTGGTTCGCCTCACCGAGGAGGCCGCGGCCGCCCGGGCCGAGGCGCAGAGGAAGACGAAGAAGGGGACCGCGACGTGAGCGCAGTCCGGTCCACCCGCCGCCCCGCCCGTTCCCCGTCCTTCGTCGGTAAGCGCTGATGCATTCCCAACACGGCCTGACGCCCCGCCTGAAGCCGCTCTCGGCGCGCCGCAGCACCACGCTGTCGGTGCTCGACATCGGCACCAGCAAGGTCGTCTGCCTCATCGCCGAGCTGCAGCCGGCCGAAGCCCTCACCACGCTGAAGGGCCGGACGCACCTCGCCCGCATCATCGGCATCGGCCACCAGCGCTCGCACGGGCTGAAGGGCGGCGCGATCGTCGACCTCGAGGCCGCCGAGGGCGCGATCCGCCAGGCGGTGCACGCCGCCGAGCGGATGGCCAAGGTCGAGGTCCAGTCGGTCATCGTCAACATGAGCGGCGGGCGCCTCGCCTCGCAGCACTTCCAGGCGCGGGTCAACGTCCGCACCGGCACCGTCACCGGCGCCGACGTGGAGCGCGTGCTGGAGACCGCGAGCGCCCACGGCGTCAGCCCCGGCCGCGCCGTGCTGCACGCGCTGCCGACCGGCTACGCCCTCGACGGCCAGGGCGCGGTGATCGACCCCTCGGGGATGATCGGCGAGGCGCTCGGGGTCGACCTCCACGTCGTCACGGCGGAAGCCGCGGCCGCCCGCAACGTCATGCTCGCGATCGAGCACTGCCATCTCGGCGTCGAGGCGGTGATCGCCACCCCCTACGCCGCCGGCCTCTCGGCGCTGGTCGACGACGAGGCCGAGATGGGCGTCTGCGTCGTCGACATGGGCGGCGGCACCACGAGCTTCGGCGTGTTCTCCGGGGGGCACCTCGTCCACACCGACGCGATCGCGGTCGGCGGCCACCACGTCACCATGGACATCGCCCGCGGGCTCTCGACCCGGGTCGCGGCGGCCGAGCGGCTGAAGACGCTCTACGGCTCGGCCATCGCCACCCCGTCGGACGAGCGCGACATGATCGCCGTCCACGGCGTCGGCGAGGACGAGGGCGAGACCCCGAACCACGTTCCGCGCTCGCAGCTGGTGCGGATCATCAAGCCGCGGGTCGAGGAGGTGGTCGAGCTCGTCCGCGACCGCCTGCGCGCGGCCGGCTTCGCCGCCCAGGCGGGGCGTCGGGTCGTGCTCACGGGCGGCGCGAGCCAGCTCGTCGGCCTGCCCGAGGTCACCCGCCGGGTGATGCAGGGCCAGGTCCGGATCGGGCGCCCGCTCGGCATCCGCGGCCTGCCCGAGGCGGCCAAGGGTCCGGCCTTCTCGGCCGCGGTTGGCCTGCTGGTCTACCCGCAGGTGGCGCATGCCGAGCACTTCGAGCCGCGGGGGCAGCGCGCCTTCGCCGGCACCGGCACCGACGGTTACATCGGCCGCGTCTACGAGTGGCTGAAGCAGGGTTTCTAGGCGTTTTCCCGGGCGCCCTCTCGCGCCCGGCCTCGACGAATCGGCGCTTCCTCCACGGAGGCGCTCCGGACAACGCGTTAAAGGTCACGAAGGGCTCGACACCATGGCCATCTCTCTCCAGGCGCCTGACATCCGCGAACTCAAGCCCCGCATCACCGTGTTCGGTGTCGGCGGCGCCGGCGGCAACGCCGTCAACAACATGATCGAGTCGGGCCTGCTCGGCTGCGAGTTCGTCGTGGCCAACACCGACGCCCAGGCGCTGACCTCGTCGAAGGCCGAGCGCGTGATCCAGATGGGGCTGGGCGTGACGCAGGGCCTCGGCGCCGGCTCCCACCCCGAGGTCGGCTCGGCCGCCGCCGACGAGGTGATCGACGAGATCCGCGACCAGCTCTCGGGCGCGCACATGTGCTTCATCACCGCCGGCATGGGCGGCGGCACCGGTACCGGCGCGGCCCCCGTCATCGCCCGCGCCGCCCGCGACATGGGCATCCTCACCGTCGGCGTCGTGACGAAGCCGTTCCAGTTCGAGGGCCTGCGCCGCATGCGCACGGCGGAAGCCGGCATCCAGGAGCTGCAGGCGGCCGTCGACACGCTGATCGTGATCCCGAACCAGAACCTGTTCCGGGTCGCCAACGAGAAGACCACCTTCGCCGACGCCTTCGCGATGGCCGACCAGGTGCTCTACTCGGGCGTCGCCTGCATCACCGACCTGATGGTCAAGGAAGGCCTGATCAACCTCGACTTCGCCGACGTGCGCGCGATCATGCGCGGCATGGGCAAGGCGATGATGGGCACCGGCGAGGCGTCCGGCGAGAAGCGCGCCAGCCGCGCGGCCGAGGCCGCGATCGCCAACCCGCTCCTCGACGACGTCTCGATGAAGGGCGCCCGCGGCCTGCTGATCTCGATCACCGGCGGCGCCGACCTGACCCTGTACGAGCTCGACGAGGCCGCCACCCGCATCCGCGAGGAGGTCGACCAGGAAGCCAACATCATCCTCGGCGCGACCTTCGACGAGAGCCTCGACGGCATCATCCGCGTCTCGGTCGTCGCCACCGGGATCGAGCCGGCGCTGATCTCGGCCAACTCGCCGAACAACAAGGAGATCGCCGAGACCGAGCAGCGCATCGCCGAGGTGGCCGAGCGCCTGCGCTCCGAGGCCCGCTCGCGCGCCGCCCAGAACGCCCCGAGCTTTCGCGCCGCGGCCGAGCCGGCCGTGACGCAGGCTCAGCCGGCCCCCGTCCAGCCCGCGCGCCCGGCCCCCGAGCCGGTGCAGCACGCCGAGCCCCGCATCGAGGCGGCTCCGGTGATGCGCGACGACATCATGCTGACCCAGTCCCAGCCCCGCGCCGCCGCCCCGTTCGTGCCGGCCCCGGCGCCGGCCCCCGAGCCGGTCGCCCAGCACCATGCCGGCCCGTTCATGCCGCCGCGCCCGGCAGCTCCCGTCGCCGCCCCGCTCGCCCGCGCCCCGCGGATGCCGCAGATCCACGAGCTGCCGCCGATCGCCCAGACCCAGATCGCCGCCAGCCGCGGCGAGCCGGTCGACAACCAGGGCGACACCAAGCGCACCAGCCTGCTCCGCCGCCTCGCGACCGTCGGCTTCGGCGGCCGCCGCGAGGAAGCCGAGCCGGCGCCGGCGCCCCGCGCCCAGCCGCAGGTCCAGGCCCCGATGCCGCCGGCCCCTCGGGTCCAGGCTCCGGTCGCCCCGACCTACCGCCCGGCGCAGGGCAACCTCGACGCGCAGGGCCGCATGGCGACCCAGCCGCGGATGATGGACGACGACCAGCTCGAGATCCCGGCCTTCCTCCGCCGGCAGGCCAACTGATCCGACGCTCACCGAGACCCCGCGGGCGAAGGTCCGCGGGACTTATCCGCGCGATTCGCCGCCTGGCCGGGATGCCGCCCTGGCGCCTGTCGCACCGCAGCATGGATCCGCCGCTCCGCGAGGGCCGGCGGGTTCTTTCGTCGTTCCGGGCGCCGTTTCCGGTCCCGTCGCGCGGCCTCGGCCCCGGTCATGGTGCCTCGAAGACACAGCGCGCCGCGGTTGTAGAGGGCTTGTTAACCATTCGTTAACATGTTGCACTGGAACGATATTCCCGAGATCGCGGCGCAAGCGTGTCTGTAACACAGCGTAAGAAAGCGTGATTTGGCCGTGCTGTGCGCCGCAGCTATAAAAATCTCGGACCAACGAATAGCGGCGCGGTTTTTGGACCGACGCCGCACGCAGGGGCTTCAAGCAGCGGACGGATCGGAAGGCGACGTCACCACGCGAAATGCGGGTTGGCGTGGCCGGATCGCGGCCGAGGGCTAAGGAATGCGGACGAACCAACAAACAACCCTCAAGGGCGCGACCGTGCTGAGCGGCATCGGCGTCCATTCCGGAAACCCGGTTGCGATCACGCTGCGCCCGGCTTCCGCGAACCACGGCATCGCTTTCCTCCGCACCGGAATGGCCTCCGGCAACGACCGTCTGATCAAGGCCCACCACGCCTGTGTTTCCGCGACCGAGCTCTGCACCGTGATCGGCGACGTCGAATCCGGTGCGGTCGCCACGATCGAGCACCTGATGTCCGCCTTCTACGGCCTGGGCGTCGACAACGCGCTGGTCGAGATCGACGGACCGGAAATGCCGATCCTCGACGGAAGTGCGCTCCCCTTCGTCAAGGCGATCGACGCGGTCGGCATCGCGCAGACCGGCACCGCCCGCCGCTGGATCAAGGTGCTGCGCCACGTCCGCATCGAGGCGGGCACCGCCTTCGCCGAGCTGCGCCCGATCGACCGGGGCTTCCGCCTCGACGTCGAGATCGATTTCGAAAGCCCGGTGATCGGCCGCTCGCGCAAGGCGATGGACCTCACCGCCGCCGCCTACCGCCGCGAGATCGCCCCCGCCCGCACCTTCGGCATGATGAAGGACGTGGAGCGCTACTGGAAGGCGGGCTTCGCCCTCGGCGCCTCCCTCGAGAACACCGTCGCCGTCGGCGAGACCGACGTGGTCAACCCGGAGGGCCTGCGCTTCGCCGACGAGTTCGTCCGGCACAAGTTCCTCGACGCGGTCGGCGACCTCGCGCTCGCCGGGCTGCCGCTCCAGGGCGCCTACCGCTCCTATTGCGGCGGGCACCGCATGAATGTCGGCATCCTCGAAGCCCTGTTCGCCGACCGTGCGAACTACGCGATCGTCGAGGCCCAGGGCACCCGCCGCGAGACCGCGCTCGCCGAGTTCGGCGCCGGCCTCGGCATCGCCGCCTTCGCCGGCGACCTCTGAGATCTCTCCGGCAAACCGCCTGCCGCCCGCGGGCGATGTGGCCTGCAAGACACAGCCGCCCGCCGATCTGCGGGGGCGTGGAACCGCCGCTTTCATGCCCGAATCTGGCGCCACGGTGAATCGTCCGTGAAGAGCGCGGCAGTCCGGGATGCGGTGGCACCTCGGACCCGGTAGAGTGCCGGCGCCGACACGACGTCATGATGGCTCAACGGCGCGCTGCGACGCAGGACGCGCCCGTTCGGGGGAAGAACCGCCAATGCCTGTCACCCTTCGGACCCGCGGAGCGGCGGCGGCCGTGCTCATCACCGCCTTCGGCCTCGGTCTCGGCGGCTGCGACGCGCTCGACCCGACCAACCTGTTCGCCGACAAGTACAAGCCCGAGGTCGTGCAGGACACGCCGGCCGACAAGCTCTACAGCGAAGGCTTGGCGAAGATGGAAGACAGCGACTACGAGGGCGCCGTCAAGAAGTTCGATTCGCTCGACAAGCAGTACGCCTATTCCGACTGGTCGCGTCGCGCGCTGCTGATGACGGCCTACGCGAACTACGAGGGCCAGAAGTACGACGACGCGATCACCGCCTCGAAGCGCTACCTGCAGCGGCACCCGGCGAGCAAGGACGCAGCCTACGCCCAGTACCTGATGGCGATGTCGCAGTACAAGCAGATCCCCGACGTCACCCGTGACCAGGACCGGTCCGAGAAGGCGCTCGTCGCCCTGCAGGAGCTCGTCCAGAAGTATCCGACCTCGGAATACTCGACCGACGCGAAGGCCAAGATCCAGATCACCCGCGACCAGCTCGCCGGCAAGGAGATGGAGGTCGGGCGCTACTACCTCGAGCGCCGCAACTTCCCTGCCGCGATCAATCGCTTCCGCGACGTGGTGAGCAAGTATCAGACGACGCGTCACGCCGAGGAGGCGCTGGAGCGGCTGACCGAGGCCTACATGGCGCTCGGCATCACCGCCGAGGCACAGAACTCGGCCGCCGTGCTCGGGCACAACTTCCCCGACAGTCCCTGGTACAAGGACGCGCACGCCCTCCTGCAGAACGGCGGCCTCGAGCCGCGCGAGGAGAAGAGCTCGTTCCTCAGCAAGATCTACTCCTCGGTGATGGGCCGCACGGCCGCCGCCCAGTAGGCCGCCCGCGCATCACGACCGGACGCGACTCGCGGGCGGGGCTTCGGCTCCGCCCGTTTCGCATTTCGGGGGTGCGGTCGGCCCGGCATCGGCCTACATGACGGCTTCGTATTTCCCTTAAGTTTGGGTTGCCCGGCCGGACGACGGCCGGCGCCCCGGAGGCTCGAAGGCGCGGCATGCTGGTGCAGCTCGCGATCCGCGACATCGTCCTGATCGACCGGCTCGACCTGAACTTCTCCGGCGGGCTCAGCGTGCTCACCGGCGAGACCGGCGCGGGCAAGTCGATCCTGCTCGACGCGTTCAGCCTGGCGCTGGGCGGGCGCGGCGACGGCTCCCTCGTGCGCCACGGCGAGGCGCAGGGCGGCATCACCGCGGTGTTCGACGTCGGCCTCGACCATCCCGCCCGGCGGATCGCCGCGGAATCGGAGATCGACACCGAGGGCGACCTGATCCTGCGGCGCACGCAGATGGCCGACGGGCGCACCCGCGCCTTCGTCAACGACCAGCCCGTCGGCGTGCAGGTGCTGCGCGCGATCGGCGCGGCCCTGGTCGAGATCCATGGCCAGCACGACGACCGCGCGCTCGCCGACGTCACCACGCACCGCGCCATCCTCGACGCCTTCGGCGGCCTGAGCGGCCCGCTCGACGCGGTCGCGAAGGCGGCCAAGACCGTCCGGGTCGCCCGCACGACGTTGGCCGAGCATCGCGCCCGCGTGGAGACCGCGCGCCGGGAGGCCGACTTCCTGCGCCACGCGGTCGAGGAGCTGGCGGCCCTCGATCCGAAGCCCGGCGAGGAGGCGACCCTGGCCGAGCGCCGCACCGTGATGCAGCAGAGCGAGAAGGTCGCGCGCGAGCTGAACGACGCGCTCGCCGCCGTCGGCGGCTCGCATTCGAGCGTGCCGCAGCTCTCCTCGGCGATCCGCAAGCTCGAGCGCCGGGCGGCGCAGCTGCCGGCTTTGGTCGAGCCCTGCGTCGCGGCGCTCGACGCCGCCCTCGTCGCCCTCGACGAGGCCCGCGCCGTCCTCGACGCGGCGGTGGCCGAGGCCGAGTTCGACCCGCGCGAGCTGGAGCGGGTCGAGGAGCGGCTGTTCGCCCTGCGCGCGGCCTCGCGCAAGTACGACGTCGCCGCCGACGACCTCGCCGCCCTGCGCGAGCGCTACGAGGCGGACGTCGCCGCGATCGATGCCGGCGAGGAGGCGCTCGCCGGCCTTGAGGCGACGCTGCAAACGGCCGAATCGGCCTACGCCAAAGCCTCCGAGAAGCTCAGCGCGGGGCGTCGGCGCGCGGCCAAGGCGCTCGACGCCGCCGTGCAGGCCGAGCTGCCCCCGTTGAAGCTCGAGCGCGCCCGGTTCATCACCGAGATCGTCACCGATCCCGAATCGCGCGACGCCGCCGGCATCGACCGGGTCGCGTTCTGGGCGCAGACCAATCCCGGCACCAAGGCCGGCCCGATGATGAAGGTGGCGTCCGGCGGCGAGCTGTCCCGCTTCATGCTCGCCCTCAAGGTGGTGCTCGCCGACAAGGGCTCGGCGCCGACGCTGATCTTCGACGAGATCGACACCGGCGTCGGCGGCGCGGTCGCCGACGCGATCGGCGCGCGGCTGGCGCGGCTGTCGCAGGACGTGCAGGTGGTGGCGGTGACGCACGCGCCCCAGGTCGCGGCGCGCGCCGGCACGCATTTCCTGATCGCCAAGGACGCGGTGAAGGGGGCTGGCCGCGTCGCCACCCGCGTCGCCTCGCTCCCCGTCGCGGCCCGCCGCGAGGAGATTGCCCGCATGCTCGCTGGCGCCACCGTCACCGACGAGGCCCGCGCCGCCGCCGCCCGCCTGCTCGAAGGCGCGGCGGTCTAGGATCGGATACCGATGAGCGCGCAGAACGGTCGGTTAAGGTTAATCCCTCCTTAACCATCCGGACCGACACTGTTGGGATCCGGTGGCGAAACCGATTCGCGGATGCCGGCGCTTCCATGTTCCGGGGGGGACCATGCATCAGGCCGCAGCCAAGTTCGAAGTCCTCGCGTCGCATCGCAACGGCGCCAGCGTCGACACTCATCATCTCGGCCAGACCCTGCGCACCGTCTACGAGGGCAGCGTCGACAAGCAGCCGATCCCCGATTCCCAGGTCGACCTCCTGCTGCGCATGCGCCAGAAGGAGCGCGACCGCCGCCGCAGCGCCTGAGGCTGGGAGGCGGCCCGCACGCGGCTCGCCGCGGGGGACGACCCGTCGATCGTGGGGCGGAGTGGCGAGGTTCGCCCGATCGCCGCGAGACGCGGGACCCAGCCGAGACAGGCTACCAGCGGCGGGCGCCCGGGCGACGCTGGTATTCGGCTGCGCGGATGCGCGTCAGCACCCGGTCGAGGCTCATCAGCATCGACGCCTCGTCGGCGCGGGCCCGCTCGGCCTCGCCCGGCTCCGTGCTAAAGTTCTGCCGTGCCTTCGCCAGCGCCAGGTCGCGCTCCAGGGCCTCGCGCTCGGCGTGGAGCGCCTGGTAGGCGTGGTCGTCGGGGAGCGGCGCACGCGTCGGCGCCGCAGGCGAATCGTGGGACACGGGATCGACCTTCCGATCCGGCGAGCCGCGGCGGGATGCTCGCGACAGGGCCCGGATCGCAATGAGAACGCGCCAACACCGTAAAGCGTGCCATCGCCACAGCATTCGCCGGCCGCGTTCGCGCTCGCCTCAAGCCCTGGTTGCGCCGTGTCATGCGGCTGTCATCTGCGTGCCCTAACGGCGGCGGTGTCGAGCGATGCGGCCGCGGCCGCCGGGTCGCCGGGTGGCCCGCGCGAATGCGAACGCGCGGATCGCGCTGCCCGGCACGCTCGACGGATGACGGAGATCGATGTGAAACCCTTCACCTACGCGCTCGCCCTCGGCCTCGCGACGGCGCAGCTCGCCTTTCCGGCGCTCGCCGCCGACATCACCGGCGCCGGTGCGACCTTCCCGTTCCCGGTCTATTCCAAGTGGGCGGAAGCCTACCGCAAGGACAGCGGCACCGGCTTGAACTACCAGTCGATCGGCTCTGGCGGCGGCATCAAGCAGATCCAGGCCAAGACGGTCGATTTCGGCGCCACTGACGCGCCGCTGAAGGGCCCCGCCCTGGAGAAGGACGGCCTCGTCCAGTTCCCGACCGTAATGGGCGGCGTCGTCGCCGTCGTGAACATCCCCGGCGTCGAGCCGGGCAAGCTCAAGCTCACCGGCGACGTGATCGCCGACATCTACGCCAACAAGATCACCAAGTGGTCGGACCCGAAGATCGCCGCGCTCAACGAGGGGCTGAAGCTCCCCGACGCGAACATCACCCCGGTCTACCGCTCGGACGCCTCGGGCACGACGAACATCTTCACCACCTATCTCAGCCAGGTCTCCGAGGGCTGGAAGAAGGAGTTCGGCGCCGCCACCACCGTGAGCTGGCCCGCCGGCCAGGGCGGAAAGGGCAACGAGGGCGTCACCGCCACCGTCAAGCAGGTTCCGAACGCCATCGGCTACGTTGAGTCGGCCTATGCCAAGCAGAACAAGCTCAGCTATGCGCTGATCCGCAACAAGGCCGGCAAGTTCCCGCAGCCGGACGACAAGGCGTTCCAGGCGGCCGCCGCCAGCGCCGACTGGAAGAGCGCGCCCGGCTTCGGCATCACGCTCACCGACCAGGCCGGCGACGACGCCTGGCCGATCACGGCGGCGACCTTCATCCTCGTCCACAAGGAGGCCGCCGATCCGGCCAAGTCCGCCGACGTGCTGAAGTTCTTCGACTGGGCCTACAAGAACGGCGACAAGCTCGCCTCCGACCTCGACTACGTGCCGCTGCCGGACGCCGTCGTCGGCCTGATCCACGAGGAGTGGAAGCAGGTAAAGGGCAAGGACGGAAAGCCCGTCCTCGGCATGTGAGGCCGAACTCGCGGGGCCGCACGCGGCCCCGCGGCCGATCGCGACGAGCGGACGGCCCGCGCGAAGCGCGAGCGCTGCCCGTTCCCCGAGCGGGCGCATCGTCCTCGCCGGATCTCGCCCGCGCGTCCGGCCCCGCCCTCGCGCCCGGCCGTTCGGCGCGCTACCACGCCAGCCGGTGAAAAGAACCGCGGATGACCGCCTTGACTGAACAGATCGCCGTGACGCGCGCCGCCTCGGGCGCACGCCTGCGCAAGGGGCCGAGCAAGGGCCTCGACGCTCTGTTCCGCGCCGCCGCCTACGGTTCGGCCCTGCTGGTGCTGCTGGTGCTCGCCGGCATCCTCGGCTCGATCCTCTACGGCGGCTGGCCCGCCTTCCGCGAGTTCGGCTTCGGCTTCCTCACCTCGAGCGCCTGGAACATCGGCACCGAGCAGTACGGCGCCCTGGTCGCCGTCACCGGAACGCTCGCCTCCGCGGTGCTCGCCCTGGTGATCGGCGTGCCGATCTCGCTCGGCATCGCGATCTACCTGACGCAGCTCTGCCCCGGCTGGGCGCGCAAGCCCGTCGGCATGACGATCGAGCTGCTCGCCGCCGTGCCCAGCATCATCTACGGCATGTGGGGCCTGTTCATCTTCGCGCCGCTCTTCGCCCGATTCGTGCAGATGCCGGTGTCGAACCTGGTCGAGGGCATGCCGATCGTCGGCACGCTGTTCTACGCCCGCGTGCCCTCGGGCGTCGGCGTGCTCACCGCCGGCATCATCCTGGCGATCATGATCGTGCCGTTCGTGGCCTCGATCGCCCGCGACATGCTCGACCAGATCCCGACGATCCTGCGCGAGAGCGCCTACGGCATCGGCTGCACCACCTGGGAGGTGGTCCGCCACGTGCTGCTGCCGCAGGCCTCGGTCTCGATCATCGGCGCGATCATGCTCGGCCTCGGGCGCGCCCTCGGCGAGACCATGGCGGTGACCTTCGTGGTCGGCAACGCCAACCGCCTCTCGGCCTCGGTGTTCGATCCCGGCTCGACCATCGCCTCGCGCATCGCCAACGAGTTCAACGAGGCCGACGGCCTGCAGCTGAACTCGCTGATGGCGCTCGGCTGCATCCTGTTCGCGATCACCTTCGTCGTCCTGATCATCGCCCGCTTCCTGACGCGCCGCGTCAAGGTCGCCTGAGGGATTCGCCATGGACGCTCCCAACACGATCCGTCCGGCGCCGGCCCTGAAGCCGGCCCGCATCCGCGGCAGCCGCCGGGTCGCCGACCGCACGCTGCGGATCGCCTGCCTGGCGGCTACCGTGCTCGGCGCCTTCGTCCTCGGCTCGATCCTGCTGATGCTCATCGTCGAGGGGGCGCGCGGGTTCTCGCCGCTGCTGTTCACCCAGCCGACCCCCGGCCCCGGCTCGGAAGGCGGCGGCATCGCCAACGCCATCCTCGGCAGCCTCGTGCTCACCGGCATCGGCATCCTCATCGCCACGCCGATCGGGCTGATGGCCGGCACCTACCTCGCCGAGTACGGCCGCGGCTCGAAGCTCGCCGAGGTGATCCGCTTCCTCAACGACATCCTGCTCTCGGCCCCCTCGATCCTGATCGGCCTGTTCGTCTACACCCTGATGGTGCGGCCGATGGGGACCTATTCCGGCTGGGCCGGCGGCGTCGCGCTGGCGATCATCGCGACCCCTGTGATCGTGCGCACCACCGAGGACATGCTGCGCCTCGTCCCCGGCACGCTGCGCGAGGCCGGCGTGGCGCTCGGCGCCCCGATGTCGACGGTGATCCGCAGCGTGACCTGGCGGGCGGCCTCGGCCGGCATCGTCACCGGCATCATCCTCGCGCTGGCCCGCATCGCCGGCGAGACCGCACCGCTCCTGTTCACGGCGCTCAACAACAACTCGTGGTTCAGCCCGGACCTGATGGGCGGCGTCGCGAACCTGCCGGTGATGATCTACCAGTTCGCCCTCTCGCCCTACCCGAACTGGCAGCAGCTCGCCTGGGCCGGCGCGCTCCTGATCACCATGACGATCCTGCTGCTCTCGGTCGTCGCCCGCTTCGTCATCAAGCCGCAGCGCGCCCGCTGATCCGCCGCCGGCATCCACGAGGAACACGACGATGAACGCCGCTCCCGCGATCAACGCCACCCGGTTCGACGGCCGCAACCCGGCCGACGAGCACGCGCCGATCCGCATCAGCGCCCAGGCCCTGAACTTCTACTACGGCCAGTTCCACAGCCTGAAGAACATCAACCTCGACTTCCACGACCGGCAGGTGACCGCGCTGATCGGCCCCTCGGGCTGCGGGAAGTCGACCCTGCTGCGCACCTTCAACCGGATCTACAGCCTGTACCCGGAGCAGCGCGCCGAGGGGCAGGTGCTGCTCGACGGCCAGAACATCCTCGATTCCGGCGTGGACCTGAACGAGCTGCGCTCGCGCATCGGCATGGTGTTCCAGAAGCCGACGCCGTTCCCGATGTCGATCTACGACAACGTCGCCTTCGGCCTGCGGCTCTACGAGAAGCTGCCGAAGTCCGAGCTCGACGGCCGCGTCGAATCGGCCCTGCGCAAGTCCGCGCTGTGGGACGAGGTGAAGGACAAGCTCAAGCAGTCCGGCATGGGCCTCTCCGGCGGCCAGCAGCAGCGCCTGTGCATCGCCCGCACGGTGGCCCAGAGCCCGGAGGTGATCCTGTTCGACGAGCCGACCTCGGCCCTCGACCCGATCTCGACCGGCCGCATCGAGGAGCTGATCGAGCAGCTGCGCAGCGAGTTCACGATCGTCATCGTGACGCACAACATGCAGCAGGCGGCCCGCATCTCGCAGTTCACCGCCTTCATGTATCTCGGCGAGGTCATCGAGGTCGGCCCGACCAACCGCATCTTCATGAACCCGACGGTGCGCCAGACCCAGGACTACATCACCGGCCGCTTCGGCTGAGCCGCACCCGGATCGTTCGAGGACCCACGCCCATGCCCGGCCACATCGTCACGTCCTACGACACCGACCTCGAAGACCTGCGCCGCTCGATCTCCGAGATGGGCGGCGTCGCCGAGAAGATGATGACCGAGGCGACCGACGCGCTCGTCCGCCGCGACACCCAGCTCGCCCAGGCGGTGATCGTCGCCGACAAGCGCCTCGACACGCTGCAGCGCGAGATCGAGGAGCGCGCGGTGCTGCTCATCGCCCGGCGCCAGCCGATGGCGATCGACCTGCGCGAGACGATCTCGGCGATCCGCGTCTCGGGCGACCTCGAGCGCATCGGCGACCTCGCCAAGAACATCGCCAAGCGCGTCGTCGCGATCAGCGATCAGGCCCAGGCCCAAAAGATCGTGCTCGGCGTGCAGCACATGAGCGACCTCGTCCAGGAGCAGCTCAAGGACGTGCTCGACGCCTATGCCAGCCGCGACGTCAACGCGGCCCACAACGTGTGGGAGCGGGACGGCGAGATCGACGCGCTGTACAACTCGCTGTTCCGCGAGCTGCTGACCTACATGATGGAAGACCCGCGCAACATCTCGTTCTGCACGCATCTGCTGTTCTGCGCCAAGAACGTCGAGCGTATCGGCGACCACACCACCAACATCGCCGAGACGATCCACTACCTGTCCACCGGCGAGAACCTCGCGGGCGACCGCCCGAAGAACGACGCCTCGAACTACGCGACGGTGGCACCGGGCGCCTGAGGGCTGCCGTCTCCGCCCCTCCTCCTCTGCGGGGGAGGGTGGGCCTCGCGTGAGCGGGGGCCGGTTTTCTTCAGTCACTTAGGTTGTCCTATGAATACCCCTCCCGCGTGAGATCTACCGATCCGTGATTTAAATCAACCCATGATCCACACAGGTTCGGACGTGCATGCCGTCCCTACATGCACGTCCGAAGAAGCTGCT